>JAJPIH010000366.1 GCA_021324875.1 Alphaproteobacteria bacterium | reverse complement strand
GTTTCCGCCCACCGCACCCCGGACCGGCTCTACCGGTATGCGCGCAGCGCGCGCGAGCGCGGTTTGCGGGTGATCATCGCCGGGGCCGGCGGTGCCGCCCATCTGCCGGGGATGGCAGCGGCGTTGACCCCATTGCCGGTGCTGGGCGTGCCAATCGAAAGCCGGGTTCTAAAGGGGGTCGACAGCCTGTTGTCGATCGTCCAGATGCCGGCCGGCGTCCCGGTCGCGACATTCGCGATCGGCGAATCGGGCGCCGTCAACGCCGCGCTGTTTGCCGCCGCCATTCTCGGGCTCTCGGACGCCGCGGCAGCAACCAGCCTCGACGCTTGGCGGGAGAGCCAGACCGAGCGTGTGGCCGAGCGCCCCGGCACCGCCTGATGTCGTTCAAGGCTCTGACGCCGGGCGCCACAATCGGAATTTTGGGCGGCGGCCAACTCGGCAGGATGACGGCGCTGGCGGCGGCGCGGCTGGGCTTCCGCTGCCATGTTTTCGCGACCGAGCCCGACAGCCCGGGCGAGCAGGTCTGCAATCGAGCCACCGTCGCCGCCTATGACGACGGCGACGCGCTCGACGGCTTTGCCGCCGCGGTCGATGTCGTGACCTTTGAATTCGAGAACATACCGGCCGACGCGGTGCGTCGGATCGCGACCACAACCCCGGTGCGGCCGCGCCCGGAAATTCTCGAGATCACGCAAGACCGCTTGCGCGAAAAGGATTTCCTGCGCGCGATCGACATCGCGACGACCACCTATCGTGAAATTTCAGACGCGACGGCGCTGGCCCGGGCGATGCACGATTTCGGCTACCCGGCGGTGTTGAAAAGCGTGCGGATGGGCTATGACGGCAAGGGTCAGGTCACGCTGACCCCGGAAACGAGGCCGGACGAGGCGTGGCGGCGGATGGGCGGCGAGATCGGCATCCTCGAGGCCTATGTCGATTTCGCCTGCGAGATATCGGTCATCGTGGCGCGCGGCCAAAACGGCGCGCTGGCGACCTATCCCCCGGTCGAAAACCAGCACACCCGCCATATCCTCGACACGACCATCGCACCCGAGCGCATCGCGCCGGAAATCGCGATGCGGGCCGAAGCGATCGCCCGTCATGTCGCCGAAAAGCTTGATCTCGTCGGCGTGCTGGCGGTCGAAATGTTTGTGACCCAGGCCGGCGAGGTGCTGGTCAACGAGCTGGCGCCGCGGCCGCACAATTCCGGCCATTGGACGATCGACGCCTGTATCACCAGCCAATTCGAACAGCTGGTGCGCGCGATCTGCGGGCTGCCGCTCGGCTCGGTCGAGCATCACAGCGACGCGGTCATGAAAAACCTGCTCGGCGACGATGTCGAGCGGTGGCGCGAAGCGCTCAACGACCCGGCCGCGAAGCTCCATCTTTACGGCAAGCGCGAGGTCAAACCCGGCCGCAAGATGGGCCATGTGACCCGGTTGTTTCCGCATCGCTGACCCGGCTCGGGTAAGACGCCGCAGCGGCGGTACGGTGGCGCGCGCCCGTCGCCGCCCCCATCTTTGCCGCCAGCCTCCCCGAGCGAGGTCCAATGTCTGACGACCGCCGCCTGACCTCCAACATTCCGCCAAGCCCGCTGGAGTGGGGTGCTGACCTGCGGGCCAGCGGAATTCGCGTCAGTCGCCTCCGGGGAGCATGCGCAGCAGCACGCGGTCGCGTTGCCAGAAATGATGATAGAGCGCTGCCGCCACGTGCAGCCCGACGACGGCAAGCAAGGCATATGCAGCGAGGATGTGGATATCGCCGAGTTCATGACCCAGCGCCGAACCGGCTGGCACGATCGGCGGTAGCGCGAAGAAATCGAAGAAACTGATCCTCCAGCCGCGAGCCGAGACGTTCGCCCAGCCCATTAGCGGCAGGGCGATCAGAAGTACGTAAAGCAGACCGTGCACGATTTGCGCCGCAGCACGCTGCCAACCTGGCGTCTTGTCGGCGATCAACACCACCGGATGGCGCAAGCGCCAGATTAGGCGAACGACGACAATCGCAAGGATCAACAAGCCGATCGAAACGTGAAGGCTGACCAGCCTGTCCGGTCGCGAATCGCGATGGATCTCGGGCATTGACCAGGCCACCAAATACTGCGCCGCCAACAGCGCCAAGACAAGCCAGTGCAGCGCCTTGGCGACGCCGTCGTACTCCGCGCTTCGAACCGCTCGTGCGGACATGACCGGGTCCTATGGGCCGTATAGATTCACGATATCACCGGTGCGTTGTTTTGGAATCTGCGCACCGACGGATCATCAATGCATCCGTTTCGACGCCACTCCTTGATCAAGATCAATGATCATTCACCTGCCGCGGCGCACACGATGGCCCGAGGCGGCTGCGAGCCTGTCGATCAGCCTTCGATCGGCGCCGCGGTCGTGGTGCGGTCCTGGTATCAAAGGTTAGCAAAATGAGCGTGAATGCCCGCCATCTCTTGCTCGTGTCCGGCCTTTCCGTTGCGCTTGGTGCGGCCGGCGCCGGCGCTGTCGGCCAACTCAGCGCGCAAACAAAAAGCAATCTCGATACGGCCATGCACGGCGAGGCCTTTGCCGCTGCGAAATACATGCTCTATGCCGAGCGCGCCCGCGCGAGCGGCCACAAAGATTTGGCGACCTATTTCGAGAAGGCCGCACGGGTCGAGCGCACCGATCATTTTGCCAAGGAGGCCAAGCTTTTTGGCCTCGCCGGCAGCAACGAAGCCAATCTGCGCGAGGCGATCAAGGGCGAGAGTTACGAAAGCCAGACAATGTATCCGCAATTCGCCCAACAGGCAGAGGCGGCGGGCGATCAACAAGCGGCCGCGCTGTTCCGTGAGATCGCCAAAGACGAGGCGCAGCACCAGGAGAATTTCCAGGCATTTCTGACCAAACTGTCCGCGGCCAAATAGGAATGGCACAACCCCTTCTGGCAAGCCGCATCGGCCGCTGTCGCGCTAGCGCGCGGCGGCGCGGCCGCTGACCT
>JAJPIH010000333.1 GCA_021324875.1 Alphaproteobacteria bacterium | reverse complement strand
TGCTCGGCGTGACCCTTGGCGCGGGCGCCGCCTTCACCGCACGAAAAGCCCGACCTGGGGTTGCCGGCCGCGGCGAGTTCAGCCGAGCCCGAGACGGGCCGAGGCAAGCCGCGCCCCCTCGGCCATCGCCTTCAATTTGGCCCACACCACATCCTCGGCGACACGGCCCATCCCGGCCGAGGTGTCGAAGCCGCAATCGGTGCCGGCGATGACCCGATGCGGATCGCCGACCGCTTCGGCGATGCGTTCGAGCCGATCGGCGACAGCTTCGGGGTGCTCGACAAAATTGGTCAGGCTGTCGACGACGCCAGCCACCAGGATCTGGTCGTCGGCAAGCGGCATTTTCTCGAACAGCTTATATTCATGGGCATGGCGCGGATTGGCAAATGGCAGGAAAAAGGCGCCGACCTTGGCTTGGTAGAGGATCGGCAGGATGTCGGCGAGCGGCACGTCGCAATCATGCGGCCCCTCGTAATTGCCCCAGCAGACATGCAGCCGCACCGCCGCGCGCGGGATGTTGACGAGGGTGTCGTTGATGGTCGCCACAACCCGCTCGACAAAGCCGAGAAAGTCCGCCAGCGGCCGGTCCTGATAGGATAGATGCCGTTCGAGCGCCAGATCCGGACAGTCGAGCTGCAACAGAAAGCCGGCGCCGACGATCGCCTCGTATTCCTCGCGCAAGGCGGAGCCGAGGTCGCGCAGATATTCCGCCTCCCCCGGATAATACTCGTTTTTCATTGCCCCGGCGATGATCCCCGGCGAAGGGGCGGTGATAAAGGTCTCGACAAACCGCGCACCGGTATCGGCAAGGGCGGCGCGAAAATCGGCGATCTCGGCCTCGACCGCCGACCGGCCGAGATAGCGCACCGGTCCCAGCGCCTTGGGCGGCCCCATATTGCTGACCGCCTGGCGGGCGGCGAGCTGCTCTTCCATGATCCGGCGAAAGACCGGGTATTTCAGCGCATCGGCGCGCGTGCGGCGTTGCCAGGAACCGCCAAAGCCGCTCATGCGATGGCGGATATGCAGGAAAAAGCCTTCGCGCTGCTGCTCGCCGTTATTGGCGATGTCGACTTCGGCCTCGGCCTGCTTGTTGACGATCCAGCGCAGCGCCTCCTGGCCGAGCCGGTCGAGTTCGCCCGGATCGACCGATTCGCCGCGGGCGCGGCGCACATGCAGCCCGGTCAATTCCGGCGGACGCGGCAGGCTGCCGGTGTGCGTCGTCAGAATGCGGTCTTCGCTGCGGCGCATGGTCGCCTCCCCCTTGCCGATCGCTTGTCCGCCGCAGTTTAGCGAGAAACCGCTGCGACGCCATCCCGTCGACGCCGCGACAACGCGCTTGCGTCGACGAGGGCGGCGGCTTAGGCTGCGCGTCATTGGCCTCAACAACCGAAAGGAGGTGATCCTGTGTCTAGCCTTGAACCGCGGTCGACCGCTGTCGTGACCAGGATCTCTTCTGTGGAGATCTGCGCCTGATCTAGGCGCAACGGCTTGCGGCCGCGAAGGCCGCCGGTATTCGGCGGAAGGGCCGTCCTGCGCGGCGGCCCTTCTTATTTAGCCCCGCTTCCGATTTTGCCGCGTTTCCGATCGGGCTGCGCTTGGCCGCGAGCGGCTGCGCGACGTAAAACAGGCAGCCGACATCCCGCCCGGGCGGAAGGAGCATGGCCATGCCCGACACGATCACAAACTCGCCGATCATCGCCGCTTATCGCGCCAAGACCCCGGGCTCAGCGGCCGCCGCGGTCAAGGCGCAAAACCTGTTCCCGAGCGGCATTACCCATGATTCGCGTTACCTCGAGCCCTACGGGCTCTACATCGCCCGCGCCAAAGGGCCGCGCAAGTGGGATGTCGACGGCAACGAATATGTCGATTATTTCGGCGGCCATGGCGCGCTGTTGCTCGGCCACGGCCACCCGAAAATTGTCGCGGCGGTGCACGCCCAGATCGAGCGCGGCACGCATTTTGGCGCCAGCCACGAGACCGAGATCGCCTGGGCCGAATGGGTGATGCGGCTCGTGCCGTCGGCGGAGCGGGTGCGTTTCACCTCGTCCGGAACCGAGGCGACATTGATGGCGCTGCGGCTCGCCCGCGCCTTTACCGGCAAAGCGAAGATCATCCGCTTCAAGCACAATTTTCACGGCTGGCACGACCATATGACCTCGGGTTACGCCAGCCACTTCGACGGCAGCCCGACGCCCGGCGTGCTGCCCGGGGTGGCCGGCCAGGTGCGGCTCGCCGAACAGAACGACATCGCCGGGCTGGCGCGTCTGCTCGACGAGGATCACGACATCGCCGCGGCCATCATCGAACCGACCGGCGGGCACGGCGCGCAACTGCCGATCGAACCGGAGTTTCTCGCGGCGCTGCGCGAGCTGACGCGGCAATACGGGGTGCTGCTGATCTTTGACGAGGTCGTGACCGGCTTTCGCGTGTCACCGGGCGGCGCGCAAGGCGAATACGGCATTCGCCCCGATTTGACGACCCTGGCCAAGATCCTCGCCGGCGGTCTGCCGGGGGGTGCGGTCACCGGCCGCAAGGACATCCTCGACCTTCTCGACTTTCAGGTCACAAAGGCCGCCGAACGCGAAAAGATCTCGCATCAGGGCACGTTCAACGCCAACCCGCTCTCCGCCGCCGCCGGCGT
>JAJPIH010000323.1 GCA_021324875.1 Alphaproteobacteria bacterium | reverse complement strand
GGCCCCGGTGCCATGGATGCTCGAAACGGCGGTCATTCTGCAGGTTTTCCTCGGCGAATATCTCGAGGCGGGAATCATCCTCGGCCTCCTGGTCTTCAACGCCTTGCTGGCATTTGCGCAGGAGAGCCGGGCGCACAACGCGCTCGAGGCGCTCAAATCGCGACTTGCGCTCACCGCCTCGGTCCGCCGCGACGGCGTCTGGGAAACGAGACCCGTCGCGGAGTTGGTTCCCGACGATATTGTCAAGCTCTCCCTCGGGGCGGTGGTTCCTGCGGATGTCCGGCTGATCTCTGGCGGCGTGCTGCTCGATCAGTCGATGCTCACCGGCGAATCCTTGCCGGTCGAGGCCGGTCCCGGGGCGCGCGGCTATGCCGGGGCGTTGGTCCGGCGGGGAGAGGCAACCGCACAAGTGATTGCCACGGGTGCTGCCACTTATTTTGGGCGCACCGCCGAACTCGTGCGCATCGCTCATGTCGAGAGCGGCGAACAGCGGGCCGTCTTGGGCGTCGTGCGCAATCTGGCGGTGCTGAACGGCGCGCTGGTTGTGCTGATGGTCGGCGACGCCTATCTGCGTGCGCTGCCGCTGGACGCCGTGATCACGTTGGTACTGACCGCCATCTTGGCGACGGTGCCGGTGGCGCTGCCGGCGACCTTCACCCTCGCCGCCGCCCTCGGCGCGCAGCGCCTGGTGCGCCGCGGGGTGCTGCCGACCAGGCTTACCGCGGTCAATGAGGCGGCGACGATGGATGTGCTGCTTTCCGATAAGACCGGCACGCTGACAAAAACCACGCTCAGCCTGGTCGGCATAACGCCGTTCGACGGGTCGACGGAGGCTGAGGTGCTGGCATATGCGGCCGCCGCGAGCGGCGAGGCTGGAGCCGACCCGGTCGACGCCGTGATCCGCGCCGCCGCCGCAACTGCCCACATCGCATTGCCAGAGCGAATCAACTTCGTGCCCTTCGATCCTGCAAGCAAGCTGGCCGAGGCGGTGCTGTCCGAAACGGCCGGAAAATTGCAGGTCATCAAGGGCGCGTTTGCCGCCGTCGCGGCCCGGGCGATGCATAGCGAGGATGCTGAAGCGGCGATGCAGACCTTGGCCGCTAAGGGCGCACGGGTGCTGGCGGTGGCGGTCGGACCGGCCCGGCGGTTGCGGATGGTCGGCCTGCTCGGGCTTGCCGATCCGCCCCGCGAGGACGCCGCCGGGCTCATTGCAGCGCTCGCAAACCGGGGGGTCCGCACGGTGATGGTGACCGGCGATGCGCCACAGACGGCGGCGGTGATCGCCCGCGAGGTTGGTCTCACCGGTCCGGTGTGTCCCGCTGACCGGGTCCCGGCGGCTGTGGGGCCTGACGACTACGCCGTGTTCGCCGGGTTGCTGCCCGAGGACAAGTATCGTCTCGTCAAGGCGTTCCAGGCGCGAGGGCACAAGGTCGGGATGTGCGGCGACGGTGCGAATGACGCACCGGCTTTGCGTCAGGCCGGGATCGGTATCGCCGTCGCCACCGCCACCGATGTCGCCAAGGCGGCTGCCGGGATCGTGCTGACCGAACCGGGGCTGGCCGGCATCCTGGCGGCGGTCGAGGAAGGCCGGGCCACCTTCGCGCGGTTGCGCACCTATACGCTGACCATGCTGGTCCGCAAGATTGTGGTGGTCGCCTACTTGTTTTTGGGGCTGCTGCTGGTTGGCAGGGCGGTACTGACCCCGACCCTGATGGTATTGTTTCTGCTCGCCAACGACTTTTTGACGATGTCGCTGACCGCCGATCGGGCATCGGCCTCACAGCGGCCGAATGCTTGGCGAATGGGTGGGATGGTCGCCGTCGCCGCGGTCGTGGCTGTCGCCAATCTGGGGTTCGTCTTCGGCAGCCTGGCGTGGGGCCGTCTAGCTTATGCCTTTGACCTGGGTCAGCTGCGGACCTTGAGCTTTGTCGTGCTGGTTGCCAGCACGCAAGCCACCCTCTACGCGCTGCGCGGGCGCGGACAAATGTGGTCCTCCCGGCCGGGTGCATGGGTGATTTTCTCGAGTGTCGTCGATCTGGCGATCACCCTCGCGGTCGCGTTGAGCGGAGCGCTGAGCCCGGCCCTTCCCGTCCCGGTGCTGGCCGGATGGCTCGTCGCCGCCGGGGTGTTTGCGCTGGCACTGGGCCTGCTCAAAGCGCCGCTCTTCGCGCTTGCCGGGATTGCCTGAGCATACCTCCGGTAACCAATGACCCATCGCCGCCGCCGGGCCGACCGGATCATCCGGCCGATCCCCCGGCGCGGGGGTCAGTCGCTGACCACGCGAACCAGCCGGTCGGTCGGTCGGTGACGCGCGGTCTGATCGAGCGCCGCGCGGATGACGGCCGCGGTCGGCTCGTCGGCCGCGCAGACACTCACTTCGACCCCCGAGGCGCAAGCCCGCACCGCGGCCGGCCCGACCTCGTCAATCACAAACACCGCAAGCGCGACCGGATCGGGCGCCGCACGCCGCGCCGGTCAGCGAAACAGCGGAAAGCTCGTGCGGGTCGGGTGCCGGTCATGTCGCGCGCGCTTGGCATCGACAAACCGGGCAAGCGTCGCCGCCAACAGGTTTCTGCGGTTTCGCCGGGGCCTGGTTTGATGGCTGCTCACGCGCATCTCCTGTCCGCTGTTGGCGCCATTTGATACCAGCCGGAGATGACCGTTTCGCGAAACCCGATCCCAGATCTAGCTCTCGCAAAATTGTAACACACCACGTCTAGAAAAGTGCCCGAGGAGCCTCTCGGGGGACAGCGTGGCTACGGAAGCGGGCGTATTTTTCGCTCTCTGGCTGCAGAAACCGTGGCGGATTGCCGCGGCCAACCCGAGCAGCCGGCGGCTTGCCGATGCGGTTGCAGCGCAGGTGGATTGGTCGCGACCGGGACCGGTGCTCGAGTTGGGGGCCGGTACCGGCAGTTTGACGCGCGGGCTGGTGCGCGCCGGATGTCCGCCCGAACGGATCATCGCGGTCGAGCGCGAGCCGGATCTTGCCCGCCTCCTGCGTCAAGCCGTGCCGCGCGTGACCGTCATCGAAGCCGATGCGCGGGAAATTGCGCGTCATCCGACAGTGGCCGATCAATCCTTCTGCGCGGTCGTGTCGAGCCTGCCGATCAAATGGTTCTCGGTCGCCGCCCAGGAGGCCGTCATCCGTCCCTGTCTTGAGCGCTTGGGCCCGGGCGGCCGCTTTATTCAACTGACCAATGCTTTTTGCTCGCCATTGCCGATCGGGAAGCTCGGCATTGTCGGGTGCGAAGTTGCACGGATCTGGCTGAACCTGCCGCCGGCGCAGATCTGGTGCTATTGGGACGCGGCCGTCAGGAGCCGCGGGCGTTGAAGCGGACAGCGCCATTGCGCCGTTATCGCACGATCTGGATTTCGGACGTGCATCTTGGTACGCGCGGCTGCAAGGCCGAATATCTGCTCGATTTTCTTCGCCACCACGACGCCGAGACGATCTATCTGGTCGGCGACATCATCGACGGCTGGCGGCTGAAGAAATCCTGGTACTGGCCGCAAACCCACAATGACGTCGTGCAAAAACTGCTGCGCATGGTGCGCAAAGGAACGCGCGCGATCTACATTCCCGGCAACCACGACGAGTGGCTGCGCGATTATACCGAGCTGCAATTCGGCGGGGTCGAAATCCGCGAAGAAGCGGTCCATGTGACCGCCGACGGCCGCCGGCTCCTGGTCATGCATGGCGACGCGTTCGACGCGGTCGTGACCCAGGCGCGCTGGCTGGCTCTGCTCGGTGACAGCGCCTATACCGCGATGGTCTGGGTCAATCGGCACTTCAATACCGCGCGCCGGCGCCTCGGCTATCCGTATTGGTCACTGTCGGCCTATCTGAAGCGGCGGGTTAAGAATGCCGTTCAATATATCGTCTCGTTCGGCGATGCGATCGCCGAGGAAGCCCGGCGTCGCGGCGCCGACGGGGTAGTCTGCGGACATATCCATCACGCCGAGATCCGCGACTATAACGGAGTGCTTTATTGCAATAGCGGCGACTGGGTCGAGAGCTGCACCGCCCTGGTCGAGGATTTCGACGGTGCACTGGAAGTGGTCAGCTGGATAACCCGCGGCACCATCGATCCGCTCGCTGCCGAGCCGGAATTGACGGTTGCCGCTGACGACGCGGCGTTCGAAACCGCCGATTATCATTGAGCGGCGATCACCGGGAGAGGAGCAGGATGTCGAGGCCAACCGTCAGCTTTGTCATACCCGCGTTCAATGAGGAAGCGCTGATCGCCTCTTGCCTTTATGCGATCCTGGCCGAGGTGTCGCGGGTTCGCTGTGCGGCCGAAATCATCGTCGTCGACAACCACAGCAGCGATCGCACGCGTGCGGTCGCGGCCGCGATCCCCGGCGTCACGATCATCGACGAACCGCAGCGCGGACTGGTCCAGGCGCGGCGTGCCGGGTGTCGCGCGGCGCGCGGGGAGCTCGTCGCCAATATCGATGCCGACACAATGATCCCGCCCGGCTGGCTCGATAAGGTGCTGGCAATGTTTGCCCGTCGCCCCGATCTGGCGGCGCTGAGCGGCCCGTTCATTCATTATGACGTGTCGCGGCGGGTGCGAATCACCGCATCTGCCTTTTATCGCTTGGCGTTTTTGAGCTATCTGCTGGTCCGATTCGTATTTCGCGCCGGTTCGATGATGCAGGGGGGCAACTTTGTCGTCCGCAAGCGCGCCCTCGACGCGATCGACGCCTTCAACCCCGATTTCAGCTTTTACGGCGAGGACACCGAGCTCGCGCGTCGTCTGAGCAAGGTCGGGGCGGTCAAATTCTGGTTCGGCCTGCCGGCATTTTCATCGGGACGCCGGCTGGCCGGGGAGGGGCTGCTACGCGTCGCTTTTCAGTACAGCATGAATTATCTGTGGACGGTTGCGTTCCAGCAGCCGTTCACGCTCGATTGGCTCGATTTTCGCCATCCGCTGGGTGCCAGGGAGCAAGAGGCGCTGGCGAGCGCGCAGTCGCCTTCCGAGCCGGCGCGGCGCTGAACGCTCCCGACACGCGGAACGCCAGTGCGGATCGCGCTTGTCACCGACGCCTGGGCGCCCCAGGTCAACGGGGTGGTCCGCACCTTGTCGGCCCTGGCGGACGGGCTTGCAGCGGCGGGGCACCAGGTCTTGACGGTGACGCCGAGCCTGTTCCGCACCGTGCCCTGTCCAACCGATCCGACGATCCGCCTCGCCATTGCGACCCCGCGCACGGTCGCGCACTATCTCGATGCTTTTGCCCCGGACACGATCCACCTCGCCACCGAAGGGCCGCTCGGGTTGGCCGCCCGTGCCTATTGTCTGCGCTCCGCGCGTGCGTTCACGACCTCGTTTCACACCAAATTTCCCGAGTATTTGCAGGCTCGGCTGGGGCTGCCGGTGGCCTGGGGGTACGCCGCGCTCAAATGGTTCCACCGTCCGTCAAGCGCGGTCATGGTCGCGACCGAAAGCGTGCGCCGGGAACTTCACCGCCGCGCCTTTCCGCGGATCGTGCCGTGGACGCGCGGGGTCGACGAGACCCTGTTCAGGCCCGGAGCGGCGGCGGCTGTGGTCCTGCCTCGGCCGGTCTTTCTTTATGTCGGGCGCGTGTCGCCGGAAAAGAATCTGCCCGATTTCCTCGACCTCGACCTGCCGGGATCCAAGCTTGTGGTCGGTGACGGGCCGCTATTGCCGGTGCTCAGACGTCGCTATCCGGGCGTTTGTTTTGTCGGACGCCAGGACGGCGAGGCGCTGGTTCGGCATTACGCCGCCGCCGATGTCTTTGTGCTGCCGAGCCGAACCGAGACCTTCGGGCTGGTGTTGCTCGAGGCGCTCGCTTGCGGCGTGCCGGTCGCGGCCCTGCCGGTGTCCGGTCCGCTCGATGTGATCGGCAAAGGCGGGCCGGGGGTGCTCGACCGCGATCTGCGCGCCGCGGCACTCGGCGCGCTGTCCTTGTCGCGCGACGGCTGCCGCGCCTACGCTTTGCGCTTTTCGTGGCGCGCCTGCGTTGACCAATTTCTCCGGAACGTCATCGCCGCTACCCGACCGCCGCCGGGCGGCGAGCCGCCCGCCGCCGCGGTTGAGGCTTGACTAGCCCGACCCTGTCCCGCGACCAAGCAATAAAGAACAAGCCAGGTTACGCTGGTCGTCGCTCAAAGCGGCGGGCCCGCCGCTTTTTCCCGTCGCCGCACAGCGACTGGCGGCGACAATTTTAGTGGTGCGCTGCCGGCGGGGCGGTGGCCTCGGTGGTGGTGTCGGGCGCGTGCTGGACCGGATCGAGCCAATCGATCAGGTTGACGACGCAAGCCAAATTCAGCACGACCAAAGCCACGGCGACGAACAGCAGGATCGGGTTCAACTTCCGCGCCACCTCGTCGAGGCGTTCGAACAATCGCGCGAAGCCGGGATGCTGTGACGACGGCGATCTCACGCACACTCCTCTTACTGGCACCGGCAGCGGCGACCACTCACAGCGCCCATCCACAAACGTTGCGAGCGCGGATGTTGAACCGCGCCGCTCGTCGATCGATATAGCCATTCGGCCGGGGATTACCTCAGCCTTTCAAGCAGTTCCGGCATGCGTTTGCGTAACCGGCGGTGGCAACAACGCCGGCGGGCCGGTCGGGACATGCGCCGCCGGTTGCCAGCAGCGAGGCGCGATCGCCGCCACGGCGCGCAATCCGAGCCTATTCCCGCTGTCTCAACCGGGGTCGGCGAGGGCAGCCTCCGTGTCCGGCGGCAGCGTTGCGCGCTCGATATGGCGGCGGTGCCAAAGCGCGTAAAACAGCAAGGTCCATGCCGCCCGGCCCGCCCGTTTCTGCTCGGCGGCGGCGAACAGGTTTACAACCGCATCGGCATGGCAAAGTTCGCCGATCGCCGGCGAGCGGGCGACGAGCGGACCGATGGTCTTGGCACGGCGTGCAATCCAGCGCGCCACCGGCACGGTAAAGCCGCGCTTGCGCGCCAGCGGCTCGGCCTGCGGCAGGTGGCCGCCGAGCCACCGCCGTAACGCCCACTTGCCGAGGCCGCGCCTGATCTTCAGCTCGTCCGGCAGGCAAAAGGCAAGCCTTGCCAATTCGCCGTCGAGAAACGGGGTTCGGCCTTCGGTGCCGTGCGCCATCAGGCAGCGGTCGAGCTTCAGCAACAGATCGTTCGGCAGCCAGTCGGTACAATCGACCGCCTGCGCGGCTTGAAGCGGGGTGCGGTCCTCGCCGCCGGCCAGCATCTCGGCGGCGGCAATGCCGTCGCGCCAGCCCGTGATTTCGCGGCGCAGGATCCCGAGGTCATCGAGGATGCCGCGGGCGCGCGGCGGCCTGCCGCCCGCCCACCACGGCCGCAGAATGCTGCGATAACGCCCGTAGCCGGCAAACAGCTCGTCGCCGCCTTCGCCCGACAAGATGACCTTGATCCCGGCATCGCGGGCTTTCTGCGCCAGCACCCAGGTCGGCACGATTGCGTAGTCGGCGGCGGGATCGTCCATGCAACTGACGATATCGGGCAGAAGCCGCCAGAAATCGGTTTCGCCCATTGCGATCTCGGCATATTCGGCGCCGACCGCGGCGGCGGCGGCGCGGGCCAAAGGCCGTTCGTCCTCGGCGCCGTCGGCAAAGCCGATCGTGAACGCCTTGACCGGGCGGGCGCCCAGCCGCGCCATCATCGCCAGGACCGCGGTCGAATCGATCCCGCCCGACAAAAACAGGCCGAACGGCATATCCGCGCGCTGGTGCAAGCGCACACTGTCGGAAAGGGTCGCGTCGAGCCGCGCCAGCGCCTCTTGTTCATCGACAAGGAGCGGCCCTTGCTGCGGCAAGGCGGCGACGCGCTGACGCTCGACGATCCGTCCCTGACGCACGATCACCGTCTCGCCCGGCAGCACCCGGTTGATCCCGGCAAAGACGGTGCCGCGGCCGGTCGTGAATTGCATCTGCACGAGCTCGTCGCGCGCCCGCCGCACCAGCTTGGGGGCGAGGATGCCGGCTTCGATCAGCGCGTTGGGCTCGGAGGCAAAGGCGAAACCTTGCGGCGTCTCGGCGTAATAAAGCGGCTTGATGCCGAACGGGTCGCGCGTCAGCAGCAGCCGGCGCGTGCCCGGGTCGTGCAACGCGATCGCATACATGCCGCGCAAATGCCGGGTGAAATCGAGGCCATAATGGCGATAGAGATGCAGCGGCAGCTCGCAATCGGATTGCGTCGAAAACACCACCGGGCGCGGCGCCTCGGCGAATGCGGTGCGCAATTCGAGGTAATTGTAGATCTCGGCATTGGCGATCAGCGCCGCACCGCCGGGCTCGTAAAGGGGCTGCGCGCCGGTCGCCAGATCGATGATGGCCAGCCTCGTCTGCACCATCCCGACATCGGCCGAGCGGTAATGGCCGACGCCGTCCGGCCCGCGATGCCGCAATGCCGCTTCCATCGCGCGCAGCGGCGCGCTCGGCGGCGGTGCGCCGTCACGCGTCATCAGCCCGGCAATGCCGCACATCAGCCGCCGGTCCCGGCCGCAACCATCGTCGCGCCAAGCGTCTCGCGTGCCGCGGCAATGACCGCCTCGGCCGTGAGGTCGTCGGCAAGATCGGGCACCGCCAGCACGCGCACCTTGCGCCCGCGCGGAGCGCACCAATCGGGATCGGTGGCGCTGGAAAACAACACCACGACCGGCGAGCCCGCCGCCGCGGCAAGATGGGTGACCCCGGTGTCGTTGCCGACCGTCAGCGCCGCCCGTTGCGCCAAAGCGCCGACCGTCGCGAGATCGGTGCGGCCGACAAGACCGACCGCCGATGGGCAGATTTCGCGAATTGCCGCGGCCAGCTGACGCTCGTCGCCGGCGCCGATCACCGCCACCCCGAGACCCCCTTGTGTGAGCGCCTTGGCCAGCACTCCGAAACGGGCCGCCGGCCAGCGTTTGGCGGGATGGCGCGGCGACGATCCCGGCATCAGCAACGCAAAAGGCCGCAAGGCCAGTTCCGCTGGCAGCTCGCAAGCAAGCGGCGGCAGGCTCGGCAGCGGGATCGGGTAGATTCCCGCCATCATCAGCTGCTCGGCCTGTTTGTCAATCGTATGCTGGCGATCGCGATCGAGATTGGCGTGCGGATGCGAGCATCCGCGCACCGTCCCCGACCACTCTGGTATCGGGGCGGGAAGGAAGAGCCGGGCGTAGGCGGCGGTGCGCTCCTGGGTCTGCAGATCATAGACGCGATCGAACGAGCCGCGGCGCAACTGCCGGCGGAGCGCGAGCCAACCGGCGAAATCGAGCGGCGCGGGCCGCTGGTCGACCAGGATCTGATCAAACAACCCGAGGCGGGCGGCAAACGGGGCAAGCGCAGCGGTCGTCAGCAGGCTCAGATGGTCGCCGGCGTGGTGGCGGCGGATCGCCGCCGCCGGACCCAGCGCCTGAACGAAATCGCCGAGCGCGCTCAGCCGAATGACCAGGATGCGGCGCGGCGGTGGACGGCGTCGAGAGGGCGAGAGACGGGGTCGGCGCCGCGCGAGGGCGTGCAGATCAACGACCTCGGCGAGCCGGTCGAGAGCAGCGAAAAACCCGGCATGGGCGGCTGCGTCGGACGCGCCGACCGCGGCGAGAAGCTGCGTCACCACGTCCCGTGCGGCCTGTGACGCCGGGTTGTCGGCGCCGGGGATACTGGCGGCCGCCATCGGCGGCGGGCCATCACCGATCAGCAGGTCATGGCCGCGGCGGGCAACGATGACCGGACACCCGCTGAGATGCCCGACTGCCGTACCGAGCGCGTCCTGGTCACGGCCGCAGGCGGTGATCAGATGGTACAGGTCGCGGGCGATGACAAAGCGCGGGTCCGGCCGCCGCCGCTTCTCATTCCAGGCAAAGAAGTGGCGGAGCGGCGTGCCGGGCGGGAAATTGTCGGCCTGCAGCAGCAGGCCGCGCACGCGGCGGCGGGTCCTGACCGCGGCCCCGGCCCCGGCCCCGGCCGACGGCACCGGTCGGAGGGTCGTAGAGGGCCGCATCTCCGCCCCGGCCATCTTGGTTACGCCGGCGCTAGACGGTCGAACAGGCGCCGGTAGCGGGCGACGACCGCGGTTTCGGTGAATTCGGCCTCGTAGGCGCGCCGGCCGGCTTGCGCCAGCCTTTGGCGCAATTGCCGGTCGCGGCTGAGACGGGTCATCGCCGCGGCCAGAGCGGGCACGCCACCCCCTGGCTGACCGGGCAACGCGACCAAGAGCCCGTCGACGTCGTGGGTGATCAGCTGTGCCGGCCCGTCGCTCATCGTGGCGACGACCGGCACCCCGGCCGACCACGCCTCGATCACGACATTGCCAAGCGGTTCGTGCAGCGACGGACAAACAAGAAAATCGGCTTGCGCAAGCAGCGCCGAAACATCC
>JAJPIH010000099.1 GCA_021324875.1 Alphaproteobacteria bacterium | reverse complement strand
TGCGCCGCCGAGAAATCCCAACAGCGGCGCAGCCTCCCCTCCCGGGCGAACGCGCCGAATTTGCCGCTGGCATCTTCGGACGCGGTGAACCCCAGAGCATAGCCGAAGACGTCGAGTTCGAGCGGACGCGTGGTCGGGCTGGTGTGTAAATCCGACGCCGCCTCGGCCCGCAGGACCAAAAGACGGTCGGATTTCAGCAATGCCTCGCCTATCTGTATCTGGTCTCGCGACAGCTTGCACGAGGGCGGGGCCTCACCCGATTTCGCGCGGTCCGCAGGCAGCCGGCCGTTGTATTCGCAGACCCCGTGCGGGAAATCTCCGGGCAAGCGCGGTGCCGTGCGTGCACACAGGTCGAAGCGCCGGTATTTGGCGCGTTCGAGCGACCGATGAAGCCGCTCCAGAAGAGAGCTGTAAGGGCTCTTTTTCCCTTGGCCCTTGAGGAAATCGTTGCACGAAGCCTCTTCCCATGCCACGCCGATCCCGGCCATACCCAAGGTATTCTCTAGGAACCAGTCATCCAATTCGGCGCAGACATGCTTCAACGTCCTGCAAGCCTCATCCGTGTTTGGCGCGACGATCAGAAACTTGCCGGCGGCGTTCAACACTTGGCTCGTCGGCGGCAAACCCAGTTCGTCCAGCAATCGCAGTGCCGCCAGCTCCGTGAACAGCGACACCTGAAACGACCGGCCACGCAGCAGCTTCGCCGCGTGTTTACTTGTCTCGCCGCCGGCGGCGAATATGAAATTCTGGATACCGAAGAAATCTCCCTGAATGAGCAGGATTTTTCGCTCTGAGAAATCGCTGCGGTCGCGCATGGCCCGTGCTGCTGCGGCATCGGTTTGGCCGTGTGCTGCGTGCCAGCGCCACAATGCGACGGCCAATGCCGCAGTTGAGCGGGAGTGATCGTAGAGCGATACCTCGGGTTTGACGTTGAACGCGGTCGCCGCCGGGATGGCGTGCGTAAAGGTCAGCCAGAGGCTGTCGAAATGATCGAGCCAGAGCGGCCAGTTGGCGCGATGGCTGCGTGGGATGCATTCCAGCTCCTCGACGAAGTCGTCCCACAGCTCACGGTATTCTCTTCGCGCCCGGTCGCGATCGCGGGTCTCGGAGCTTTCAGCAGCAACCGGGAAGATGGTGTTCGGCGCCAATGTCTTCAGCGGATACCGCCATTGTAGGCGACCGCCAGCCTGTGGACGATCGCCTATACGGACTTGTTCGAACAAGGTCAGAGAGCGTGCGGTGACGTGATCAAGACCATCGCCCGTCTCATCCTTTGCCGCATTGTAGCGGTCGAATTCCTCACGCTCGAAACCCGATGCAACCCGGTCGGCGGTCGCAATCACCCATTGCAGGAAGGTGGCGGGTTTATGGTGGGCTGCCGCCGCATTGATCAGCGAGTCGGTGGCCTCGACATCTCCGGGCTCGCCTGCGCGGACACGGCCGACAAATGGTGAAGGCTCGCCGCCGAGGAGATCGGGGAGGTGCTTCTCGATCAGGTCGAAAGCGAGCGCGGTGTGCGCGGCGTGACGGTGCGTGAACCACCGGCTCTCGCCGGCCTGATGAAAGGGGCAGTAGAGTGTGAGATGAGCGTCAAGGCGCGGGTCCTTGTCAAAGGCGCCGGCGCGCTCGGCGAATTTGCCGAGATCATGCAGATAAGCCGCCAATGCGACGCGGCAGGATTGCGGCATCAATGTGCCGTCGCGGTTCTCGACGATCATTCGCGTGGTCCAGTGTCTGGCAGAGACATCATAATGGGCGTCCCTCTCATCTCCGTCCGCGGCAAGCTTGCGGTTAGGGCAGCAGGCATCGCATGGCCTCGCCGAGCGCCGCCCTCAGGCGGTCGGATGATCGCAACAGCCAGCGAACGCACTCGTCCCCGGGCGGCGTGCCGTGGGCCAGCGCATTGCGGAGATATTTGAGCCTCGTATAAGGCTCGCTCCCCTTGAATTTGGCGTCGAGGGCCTTTTGCGTCGCCTCGCGCGCCAGCCGGTCGTAAGGGTCGTAGCCCTTGCACGCGCCGGTCACCAGCGCCTCCCAGGCGAATTGAGCGGCGCGGACAAAATCGGCGCGCTCGAGATACTGCTGGGCGAGTGCGCGTTGTTGGGCGGCGAGGTCCGGCTCGGCGATCCATGCCAGCCGCTCTGCGAGCCTCGCCTGGAACAGCCCCGACGCGCCGGGAAGCGGGCGCCTCACGACCTCGGCAAAGGTTCGCAGCCTGCGGGCGGCATCGCCGAGATTGAAGCTGCGCTCGAAAAACGCCGCCTCTTCGAGGCAGCGCGCCTTGTCGCGCGGCACGCCGTCGGCTTCGAGCAACGGCGCGAAGACGCCGTAATCACCGCTTGCGTCAAAACGATCGAGGGCGCCGATCCAGCGCTGGATCGCATTGAGCCCGTCGAGCTGCAATACCGGGGTGATCCCCGTATCGCGGGCGGTCATATCGAGCGCGCCATACCACAGCGAGCGAACCTTGAGCCTGCCGATGCGCTCGAGCATGAAGGCCGACAGCATCCCGACCATGCCGAGGTGGCGAAAACCGTGGGTCAGGTCAAAGCTGACCTCGCCCTCGCCGGCGACCGCGGCAATCGTTTGCAGGATGTCGCGCTGTTCCTCAGGGGTCGCGCCAAACGGGATCAGCCGCGGCATCACATCGCGGCCGACGGCCCGCCGCAAAACGCCGCTCAATCGGTCGAGCAGCAGCTGATCCACCGTTCCCGCCTCTTCGGCATCGATCAGGGCAAGCCGGGCATTTTCCTCTTCGCCCCCGGCGGCGACATGCTCGACAAGCGCACCCCACATGCTCCTCGCCGTCCCGAGGACGACGAGGCGGTCGGGCTCAAGGTGGCCCGCCAGCGCCAGGCCGAAGAAATGCGTTGTTTCCTGACTGCCGTCGGGAAACCGGTAGGTCGTTTCGCGGTACCCGGTGCGCGGGTCCTCGCGGCCCTTCCCGAGAAAGGTGACGAGCGTATGCGTCATCCCTGTGTTGGTCATCCCTGCCTTCTTTTAGGTCATGATAGCCCCATCGGCGTCACCAACGCGTCCGGCGATCGCCTCCAGTTCAAGCGCCGGGATTGCGGGCACACTCGCGCCCAAGATGCCGCGCACCTCGCCATGCATGTCCGCGATGTTGGCGATGACCCGCTCGATCTGCTTTTCACGCTCCTTCCAGATCCGTTCCATCGCCGTGCGCTCGCGATTGAGCTGCGACTGCAATGCGGTGAAGGCCTCGAGCATCGCCTCGATGCGGTTTTTGAACTGGTCCCCGGCGAGGTAGCGGTAAAGGCACTCCATCTTCTCGTGCTTGCCCTCGGCGGCGGCGTGCGCGAACGCGACCTGCATCAATTGCTGGCGCAATGCGACGGCCAGCGCCGGCCAAGCGCGCAGCCCCGCCACCCACACGCCGTCGATATGGCCGAACTCGACGAGACCGTCCGGCAATGCGCTCGAGACGATGACCGCGAGATTGGCGCCGATCGCGCGCTGGTCCTGCTTCAATTTGTCGAGCCAGCCCGGCTGCCAATGCTTGGTGTTCTTGGTCTCCCACACGATCGTGCCGCAGAGGCGCAAGGCGTGGTCGCGGACCTCGTGCAGCAGATCGGCGCCGCGCACGCCTTTGCCGACGGCCGCGATCACATCCTGCGGAAAGCGCCGTTCGAGCTCGGCCTGTACGTCGAGTTCGAGGACCTCGCCCTGGCGCTCGGTCAGGCCCTGCTCGCTCTTGCGCTTGGCCTCGTCGAGCGCCTGGCGCAATTCGTCGATCAGCTTGTCCTTCTCTTTGAGCTTCAGACCCTGTTCCTCGGCGAGGCCGCGGCGCACCCCCTTTTCCCAGCGCTGCCTTTCGCTGTCGATCCGGCGCGCCACTTCGAGGTCGAGCTCGCGCCGGCGCTCTTCGAGAGCACCCTTCTCTTTGCGCAATTCGAGCTCGGCAAGCTGCGCCTCCTCGCGCTTTTTTCGCTCCTCGGCGAGCTGGCTTTCGAGCAGTTGCCGTTCGAGCGCGACATCGGCGCGCGCCTGCTGTTGCGCGGCGGCGGCAAGGGCGGCAAGGCGCGCCTCGTTTTCGTGGCGGAACTGTTCGTTGAGCGCGTCGGACAACGCGATTTCGAGGCCGCAATGCGGGCAGGTGATCGTGGTCGCATTCATGGCCGAATAGCTGGTGCCGCCGGCGCGGATTGGCCGGATCCGCAAGGTTGCGGCGGGCGCGAGCGCCGCGGGCGGGAGCCGCGGTCCCTCAGCTGGCAGCTGGTTTGGCGGTTGCCCCGCGTCGCCGATCCTGCCGCAACGGTTGCCCAAGTTCCGAGTTGGGCTAAGAGTTTGTCCCGCAATGAGCCCCAGGGTCTCGAGTTTATCGCGAAGCAAACCTTGCGACGCCGTGATGCCGACGGGGGCGACGTGGCGGCCCGGCAGCGCAGACCCGTCGAACGGATGCTCGCTGAGCCCGTCCATGCGACAAGCCATGGCGGCCGCCGAGCCACCGCGCCGAGACTGGGGGCGGATCGACCGAGCCGATGATCGATAAACTCAATTATCTGATCGCCCTCGCGCGTGAGCAGCATTTCGGGCGGGCGGCGGAGGCGTGCGGCGTAACGCAGCCCACCCTATCGGCCGGAATCAAGCAGCTCGAGGAAATTCTCGGGGTCTTGCTGGTCCAGCGCGGATCGCGGTTTCGCGGCTTCACCCCGGAGGGTCAGCGCACGCTCGACTGGGCGCGGCGGATTGTCGGCGACGAACAAGCGCTGCGCAAGGAAATGCGGGCGCTCAGGCAGGGACTTGCCGGGCATCTGAAATTGGCGGCGGTGCCGACGGCGTTGGCGATGGTTGCGAGCCTCACGACCCCGTACCGGGCG
Source organism: Alphaproteobacteria bacterium (assembly GCA_021324875.1). Classification (GTDB taxonomy): domain Bacteria; phylum Pseudomonadota; class Alphaproteobacteria; order ATCC43930; family CGMCC-115725; genus AP-15. The sequence goes on along the minus strand of JAJPIH010000099.1, from coordinate 208 downwards.
CGCCATACCGATGTGTCGTTCACCGTGCTCTCCTGCACGTCGATCCAGATCCTCGAACTGCTCGACAACCTCGAGATCGATGCCGGCTTGAGCTATGTTGACAACGAGCCGCTCGGCCGCGTGCGCACCGTGCCGCTGTATCGCGAGCATTACCGGCTTCTGACGGCGGCCGACAGCCCGCTTGGTGATCGCGCGCAAGTGAGCTGGG
>JAJPIH010000128.1 GCA_021324875.1 Alphaproteobacteria bacterium | reverse complement strand
CCTTGGCGAGGCTGCGCGTGCGCGCCAGCGCCTCGACCGCATGCGGCTGGTGTGCGGCGATTTCGAGCACCGCCTCGTCTTTGAGGATCCGGCCGCGCGGCAGGTTGCGTTGTTGGGCGGCGGCTTCCCGCCAGGCCGCGACCTCGCGCAGCACCCCGAAAAACCGGCGATCGACGCGGCCGCGCAACCGGAAACGCCGCCAGGCATCCTCCGGGTTGCTGCGGTAGAGGGCCGGGTCGCCGAGCCCCGCCATCTCCTCGGCAAACCATGCCGCGCGCCCGTTTTCGGCCAGTTTTTGCTGCAACTTCTCGTAAACGGTGCGCAGATGGACGACGTCGTCGAGGGCGTAGCGAACCTGCCGGTCGGTCAGCGGCCGGTGCGACCAGTCGGTAAAGCGCGACGATTTGTCGAGGGTGGCGCGGGCAAGCCTGGCCACCAGCGTCTCATAGCTGACCGCATCGCCAAAACCGCACACCATGGCGGCGATCTGGGTGTCGAACAGGGGTTCGGGGATGGCCCCGGTCAGGGTAAAGAAGATCGCGACATCCTGACGCGCCGCGTGAAACACCTTCAGAATGCCCGGTTCGGCAAGCAACCCCCACAGCGGCGCCAAATCCAATCCGGGAGAGAGGGGGTCGATCGCCGCCGCTTCCTCGGGACCGGCGATTTGCACCAGGCACAAAACCGGCCAGTAGGTACGTTCGCGCATAAACTCGGTGTCGACGGCGATGAACTCGGCCGCCTGTTGCCGCGCGCAAAATGCCGCCAGCGCCTCGTTGTCGGTGATCAGCGTCATGGAGCGCGGCCTAGCTTCGGCCCTGATCCGCGCTACCCCGCCTCGCCGCGACCGGCAACATCAGCGCAAGCTCGGCCGATCGCCCTCGACGACGATCCGCCACAAAATCCGGCTCTCGCCCGGTTCAAAATCGTCGGCGGAGCGATTGAGCGTTGCGCGGGTGTCGATCACCAACACGTCGCCCTTGACCCAGTTGTGATCATAAACGATTGCCGGCTCGATTGTCCGCATGACCAGATCGGCGAGGTATTCCCGGCTCGCTTCGGGCGTCATGCCTTCGATATACGTGGCTCTTGTCGGATGAAAATAGAGTGCGCGCTCGCGGCTGAGGGGATGGGTGCGCACCATCGGATGAACCGCCGCCAGCGCGCCGGTCGCGTCATCCGCGCCGCTGCCGTGTTTGTCGTCGCGGGGGTTGACGGTGCGCAGGGTTTCGAGGTGAAGCCGCTCTTCTTCGGAGAGCGCCCAATAGGCGGCGCGCATATTGGCAATGCTGGTCGCGCCGCCCGATGCCGGAACTTCGACCGCATACAATATGGCTGCCGCCGGCGGGTCGTCGTGGCCGACATCCTCGGCCTGCCAGCCGGCGGTCGTCGCGCCGCCGCCGTCACCCTCGACCCGCCGGATATCCGGGTAGCCGGGAAGGGCATCGGGCGCCAGGTCCCGATGCATTGGCGGACCGAAGGCGCGCGCCGCGGCGAGATACTGCTCCGGCGTCAGCGTCTGATCGGGAAAGACCAGCACCAGATGCTCGGCCAATAACCGGCTCAGCGTCTCGCCGGTCTCCGCGTCAATCGGCTCGCTCAGATCGATGCCGATCACCGCAAGACCGAGCGATTGGTGCAGCGGCATCAGCGTCCAGATCGACATCGGCGAACATCCTCTCGTCACCCAAGCGGCCGCACCGCTGGTTCAGAGTGCCATCTTAATTAGAAAACGACGTCGCGCTCCATCGATTCGAGCACCGCCGCCGCCACCCGCGTCGCTTCGGCATCCTCGCCCTCGCGCCGGCGCCGCCGTTCGACCACTTGGCGCTGCAATTCATAGCCCTCCTCGCGCATCCCCTGCTGCCACAGCACCGCGGCGAGATTGGCCATGGCCGCGATACAGTCGGGATCGTCCGCCCCGAAGGCGCCGGCGGTCGCCTCGACAATCTCTTCGAGGAGTTCACGGGCCAGCTCGACCTCACCTAGCGCGGCCAATGTGCCGGCGAGATTGTTGCGGGCGCGCAGGCTGTCGCGGCTGTTGTCGCCGGCATGGGTGCGCATGCCACCGATGATTTCTTCCTGCATCCGCCGCGCTTCGGCGAGTTCGCCTTGCGCCGCCATGCTCACCGCCAGCTTGCCCATCGCGCGCAGCGTGTCGATGTGGCTTGGCCCGAAGCGGCGGCGACGCGCCTCAACGACGCGTTCTTCGAGGCGGCGCGCGGCGATCAGCCGGCCTTGCGCCCATAGCGCGTCGGCCAAATCGAGCATCGCAGTCAGCGTTTCGGGAGCCTCTTCGCCATGCGTTGCTCGCACTTCGTCGAGCGCGCGCTCGGCGCGGGCAACCCGCCGCCGGCGGAGTTCATCGATCGATGTTTCGGTCTCCAGGGCGGCACTCCCGTTTCGGCGAGCGCGGGCCCGCCCGAGATCGTCGGCCGGACCGGCGGCGCTGCACCCTAGTCTCCAGCCAGGCGCCGCGGCCCGCGCGTCCGAACCTGTGTCGTCGCGCCGATTGCGCGCCCCAGCGCGTCGAGCCGCCGGTACATCGTCTCGCCGGCAAAGAGGCCGCCATCGGGCGGGATTTCGAGGACCAGCCGGTCGCGCTCGCGGCCCAGCCAAGCGTCGGCGAGCAGCGCGACATCGCCGCCGGTCAACGCATAGGCAAGACGCAGCGCCAAACCCAAGACCCGGATCTCGCCGGTCGCACCCGGGGCGAGAAGGCCTCCCGTCGGCTCGCGGACCGGATCGTCGGCGCGCCCCCCATAGCGGGTATGCAGCACAGAGGCGACGAATACGCGCTCGGCGTGGGAGATGGCGGCAAGGGGCAATCTCAGACTGCGGGTGAACGCCTCCTGGGCGCGATAATCCGGATGCTCGAGCCAGCCGATGTCGGCCAGCCAGCAGGCGGCCTGGTGTAACCGGCGGCGGCTTGGCGGCAGGTCGGCGAACAGCGGCGTGGTCCAGGCGAGAAGGCGGTCGCCGTCGGGCGCAAAGCGGCTTTTGCTGCGCGCGATGGCGATGCAGGCGGCGATCAGCGGATCGGCGCTGCCCTCCTCGCGCCGCGGCAACCCGCTGGCATAGCCTTCGCGCAAGCCATAGGCGGAAAAAACGATCCGCTGCGGGGCGATGGCGGCGATCATCCGGCGCAACACCAAAGCGGCGAGCGGCACCATTTCGAGCCGCTTGCGCGAGACCGTCGTGATCCGCTCCAGCGATCTGCGCGACAGGCGGCCGATGATGTCGAAAAACGTCTCGGCTTCGCCGCGCCCGATCGTGTAGGCGTGCACGATGTGCAGCGGATAGGCGGTGTGTTCCATATGCAGGCGCGCGATCGCGCGCGCGGCACCGCCAACCAGGTATAGGTTCTTGCCGCGGCCGGCGGCGGCGATGGGCGTCACCGCCAAGCTTCGCTCGACCGCATCGGAAACCGCCCGCGGATTGTCGCCGAGTTCGGCGAGCCGCAACGGGCCGAGCGGCAGCGAAACGCCGCGCCCGATGCGTGCCGCCGGGTCGGCGCCGCTTGACCCGACCTCGACCAATTCAATGCTGCCGCCGCCGAGATCGGCGACGATACCGTCGGCGTCGGGAATGCCGGCCACGACCCCCGCCGCCGAGAGGCGCGCCTCTTCGACGCCGTCGATGACTTCCACCGGCATATTGCATTGGCGCGCAACCTGATCGGCGAAGGCGCGGCCGTCGGTCGCGTCGCGCACCGCCGCGGTGGCCAATACGGCGAGGTGATCGACCCCGATCGCGCGCGCCAGCGCCACAAAGCGCCGCAGATTGACCTGCGCCAACTCGATCCCTTCGCGGTTCAACCGGCCGCTCGTCGACAAGCCGCGGGCCAGCCCGCACATCACCTTTTCATTGACGAGCGGAAACAGGGCGGCGCCGTGCCGCTCGAAGATGGCGAGCCGCAGCGAATTCGAACCGAGATCGATAATGCCGATGCGATTGCCGGAAGCGGGCGCCCCGCGATTGCGCATCGGCAACTCAGCCGACCACCAGCCGCGCCGGCGCGCGCCGCGGCGCCCGTCCGCGCCCCGACAGGCTCGGGTTGGTCATGAAATAGGTATGCGCGGAAAACGGCTCATCCTCGGCCGCCACACGGTGATAACTGCCGTCGGGGGAGAGGCTCCAGCTCTGGACGTTGTCGCGTAGATTCGCCACCATGATCTCGTCCAAGACTTGGCGATGGACGGTCGGGTTTTCGATCGGGACCAAGGCCTCGACGCGGCCGTCGAAATTGCGCGGCATCCAATCGGCCGAGCTGATAAAGACCTTGGCCCGTTCCGAGGGCAATTTGTTGCCGTTGCCAAAGCAGACAATCCGGCCGTGTTCGAGAAACCGACCGATGATGCTCTTGACGCGAATATTCTCCGACAGTCCCGGCACGCCGGGGCGCAGGCAGCAGATCCCGCGCACCACCAGATCGATGCAGACCCCGGCCTGCGAGGCGCGGTAGAGCATGTCGATCATGGCCGGGTCGACGAGCGCATTCATCTTGGCCCAGATTTGCGCGGGCTTGCCGTTCTGCGCATTGGCGATCTCGGCGTCGATCAACTCGAACAGGCGAGCGCGAAGATTGATCGGCGCAATCCAGATTTTTTCAAGACCGGCCGGGGTCGCATAGCCGGTCATGAAGTTGAACAGCCTGGCGGCGTCGCGGCATAGCGCCGGATCGCAGGTAAAAAACGACAGATCGGTGTAAACCTTAGCCGTGTAAGGATGGTAATTGCCGGTGCCGTAATGAACATAGGAGCCGAGGCGGCCGCCTTCGCGGCGCACGACCAGCGACACCTTGGCGTGGGTTTTGAGCTTTAGGAAACCGTAGACGACCTGGACACCGGCGCGTTCGAGATCGCGCGCCCAGCGGATATTGGCCTCCTCGTCGAACCTCGCCTTGAGCTCGATCATCGCGGTGACCGATTTGCCGGCCTCGGCCGCTTCGGCCAGCGCCCGCACGATCGGGCTGTCGTCGCTGGTGCGGTAAAGCGTCTGCTTGATCGCCACCACCGCCGGATCGCGCGCCGCCTGCCGCAGAGAGTGAACGACGACGTCGAAGCTCTCATAGGGATGATGGACGATGATGTCCTTTTGCCGAATTGCCGCAAAACAATCGCCGCCGTAATCGCGGATCCGCTCGGGGAAACGCGCATTGTAGGGGGTGAAGACCAGATCCGGGCGATCGTCGACGATTAGCTGCGCGGTGTCGTTGAGACCGAGCAGCCCGTCGGTCGCAAACACCTCGCCGGGCTCGGCATCGAGCTTCTCCATCAAAAAGCGACGCAATTCGTGGGGCATCGCCGCATCGACGGCGAGCAGGATCACATGGCCGCGGCGACGCCGTTTCAGCGCCGTTTCGAACAGCCGCACGAGATCCTCGGCTTCCTCTTCGAGTTCGACTTCACTGTCGCGCAAGACCCGGAACACACCCTGCGCCACCACGGCAAAGCCGGGGAACAGGTGATCGAGAAACAGCGTGATCATCTGCTCGATCGGCAAGAACCGGGTCGGGTGGTCCGGCAGGCGGATGAATCGCGGCACCGAGGCCGGCAGCAAAGCAAGTGCCTGCAGCCGCTCGCCGTCGCTGACCCGCTCGAGTTCGAGCACCAGCCCGAACCCGCGATTGGCGATAAACGGGAAGGGATGGGCCGGGTCGATCGCCAGCGGAGTCAGCACCGGGAACACCTCGGCCATGAAATAGTCCTGCAGCCATGCCCGCTCGCGCGGCCGCAAGCTGTCGGGATCGATGACCGACACGCCGGCCTCGTCGAGGAGCCGGCGCAGCGCCAGCCAGGTGAGTTGCTGGTCCGCCATCAGCTTACTGGTGCGCGTGCGGATCGCGTCGAGCTGCTGCGCGGGGGTGAGCCCGTCCTGGCTCGGCTGCTTGATCCCGGCGAGGTATTGGCCTTTGAGGCCGGCGACGCGCACCATGAAAAACTCGTCGAGGTTGTTTGCCGAGATCGACAAAAACCGCAATCTTTCGAGCAGCGGATGACGCTGATTGTCGGCTTCGGCCAGAACCCGCTCGTTGAAGTCGAGCCAGGACAATTCGCGGTTGATGAACCGGCTCGCCGAATGGGGATCGACGGGACGGAGTTCAACAGGTTGGGCGCCGCTGTTCACGCCGATCTCCCCGCAGCCAGGGACAAGCACCATCTTGTCGGGCGCAATCTAACCTGCGCATGTGGCGGTGTCATGTCTGTGCGGCAACGCTGCGGGCCCGGGCGCCATTCGGGAGGAAATTGCGGATGCATATGCTGCACCTGCTGCGCCATGCGAAATCGAGCTGGAAAGAGGATGTCGAGGACCGCGACCGGCGCTTGAGCAAACGCGGCCGCGAAGCCGCCCGGCTGGTCGGGCGGCATCTCCCGCGCGCGGTGCGGACCCTGGATCTTGTCCTGTGTTCGAGCGCGGTACGCACCCGTGAGACCCTGGAATTCGCGCTCGCCGGCTATCCGCAGCGGCCGCCGTGCCTGATCGAAGACGGGCTCTATCTTGCCGGCAGCGACGCGCTGGTCGCAAGGCTGCGACAAATCGACGAGAGCATCGCCGTCGTCCTCTTGATCGGCCACAACCCCGGACTTCACGAACTGGCCCTGGCATTGGCCGAGCCCGGCTCGCCGAGCGCGCGCGAACTGGCCTCGGGCAAGTTTCCGACCCTGGCGCGGGCGAGTTTCGCGGTGGCGACGCCGTGGCGGCAAATCGGCGAGGTTCGCCAGCAGCTGGTGGATTATGTGACCCCGGCCTCGCTGTCCGCCGCCGATTGAGCGGCCAGCCGATCGAGGACATTGGCCGCGAGGCGGGTCGTGACGGCACGATGGCGGTCGAGCGCTGCCTGGTCGAGCGCCGCGGCGATCGCGGCAACGGCGGCCAGCGAGCGCTCCATGTGACGCAGGAGATAGCCCACGACCTCGGAACCGACCCGCAACTGCCGGTCGGCGAAATGCTTGGCCAAAACCGCTGCGAGCAAAGCGTCGTCCGGGGGATCGATTGCGACCGCCGGTGTGGCCCGCAGCCGCGAGGCCAGGTCGGCAAGCGCCGGTTGCCAGTCGGTCGCCGATCGGCGTGAGGTCAACAGCAGGCCGCCGCGCATTTCGACGCAGGCGTTATACAAATGCAGCAACGCGGCTTCCGGCGCCCGATCGGCGCCATCGACGGCCATGGCGCCGCCCTCGCTCAACATGGCCGCGACCTGCGGGGATCCGAGCGCATCGCCGGCGACCAGCGCAGCCCCGGCACGCTCGCACCAGATATGGGCGAGATGGGTTTTTCCCGCGCCGGCAGATCCATGCACAATCAGCACCGGGAAGCGCCACTCCGGCCAGCTCTCGATCCGGGCGAGGGCCGCGGCATTGGCTTCGGAAGCAAAGAAATCGGCGCGGCCGTAAGCGGCGACCGGCCCGAGATCGAGGGACAGCTGTTTCACGCGTCCATCCCCCGCCGCACCGCGGCGCCGGCGGCCATGCGCGTCCCGCTCACCAGGCCTGTTCCGAGCGGGCCAGGATGCGCGCCCATCGCAGGACGTAGGATAGCCCTGACAGCACCGTCGTCGCGATCACCGCATAGCTTAGAATGACATCAAGACCGCCGGGATCGGCGCCCAATCCCAGCCGCGCCAAGACAAAGGCAACCAGCACGATCTGCAATCCGGTGTTGATCTTGCTGATATAGAGCGGATCGTACTGCTTGGGCGCGGCGAAGGCCTGGATCAACAGAAAGCCGCCGATAATCAACGCGTCGCGAAACACAACCAGGACCACCACCGAGGGCCACAGCTGATTGGCCCAGCCCAGGGTCAGATAGACGCTGACCAGCAGCGTCTTGTCGGCGATCGGATCGAGCAGTGCCCCGAGCCGGGTGCGGCGGTCGAAATGCTTGGCGATAAATCCGTCGAGCGCGTCCGACAGGCCGGCCGCGACAAACACCCAGAACGCCGTCCCATAGCGATCGCGCAGGATCAGCCAGATCGCCAGGGGGACGAGCATCAGCCGTCCCAATGAAATCAGATTGGGCAGATTGAGCCCGATCCGTGCCTCGGTCAGATCGGGGCGGGGCCGCGGCATGGGCGCGGCCGCCGTTCAGTTGGACTTCGCCGCGCCGCCCGGCAGCAGCTGCCAGTCGGGATCGGCGCCGGAGAGATCAAGATCGGCCTCGCCGAGACTTGCCTTGAGCTGCTCGGTCTTGCCGGCAAATTTGATGACCACCTTGGCCTGGTGGCGGTTCAACGATACGAGATCGACGGCGCGGATCCCGGGAACCGCGATCAGGCGTCGCTGCAATGCGACCCAATCATCGAGGCTCGAGATCGGGACCGTAGCCGAAAGGCTCGTCTCCTTCGCCGCAGCCGGTGGTCCGCCATGCTCGATATCGGCGATCACCACCCCGACGGCGCGCTTGAAAAAGTCGGCGGGGCTCTCACCGGGATTGGCGTCGATGCTGTCGCTGCGGGTGTCGGTCTGCCGCCCGAGCCGATAGCGCGTAAGGGTGACATCGAGGCCCGTCAGCTGGTCTCCGGTCTTTCGCGCGGTGGCAAGCGCGACCAGAGCCTCATCACCGCCATTGCGCTGGGCGATCGTGGTCAGCGCCTCGGGATCACCCTCGCGCGCCTGTTCGGCGTCAATCGCGCTCAGATCGCCGATCCCGCCCAGCGGCAGCGTGAATTTGATCGGTCCCGAATCGAGCGGCACCTGGTTCCAGGCTTCGCGCCACGGGTTGGGATCGTCCCACAAGGTCAGCGTGCCGGCGTTGCGATACACCGGCACGACCACGACCGGCTTTGCCGGGGCTTCGGCGATGGCGATATTGGCCGAGCGGAGCAACCGGCGGACCTTTGCCGGATGGAAATGGAAGGTGTAATCGGCGAGATAGCGCACCGTGGACATCTTCTCGTTGGCCACCTCGAAACTGTCGACCATGTCGGTGATGGTCTGGTCGTCGAGTTTCGGCAGTTTCGACAGGTCGGCCGAGCCGCTGACCCGTTCCAACACCTCCATCAGCGCGCGGCGCTGGCCGTCGGTACGGGCAATCGTCCGCGCGGCAGCGGCGCTGTCGGCGGTGGCGTCGACCTTGACCGTGGCGGTGTAGGGGTCGGGCTGGTCGTCGGCGAGGACGGGTGTAACAACAAACGCCGCCACGACCAGGACCCAAGCCACCCCGGCGATCACCCGCCCCGTCCGGGACGCGGCGATGACCGAAACGAGCGGCAGGAGCATTGCAAACCGCCTCCGAACCGGCATTGTTCGGCAATGGACGATCGAGCCGTCATAGCGCAGTTTGGCTGGCGACGCCATTGCCGCTCGGGGGCGCGGTTCGGCGCAGGCGTGACAACCAGCGGAAGACGATGATGCGGTTGGGCGTGTTGATCTCGGGGCGAGGGTCGAACCTGCAGGCCCTGATCGAGGCCTGTGCCGAACCCGGCTTCCCGGCGGAAATTGCGCTGGTGGTCAGCAACCGTGGCGAGGCGCCCGGTCTGGCGCGGGCGACGGCGGCGAAGCTGGCGAGGACGGTCATTCCGCTCGGCGACCGGCGCGAATTCGCCGCGGCCGCCGATGCCGCTCTGCGCGGCGCCGGGGTCGATCTCGTATGCCTGGCCGGCTTTATGCGGATTCTCGATGTCGACTTTGTCGAAGCGTGGCGCGACCGCATGGTCAATATCCATCCGTCGCTGTTGCCGGCCTTTCGCGGTCTGCATGCCCAGCGCCAGGCGCTCGCCGCCGGCGTGCGGTTTGCCGGTTGTACGGTGCATTTTGTGCGTTCCGAGATCGATACCGGACCGATCATTGCGCAGGGGGTAGTGCCAGTGCGTCCCGACGACGACGAAGACACGTTATCGGCACGCATTCTCGCGGTCGAGCACCGGCTTTACCCCCTGGCCGTCCGGTTGATCGCCGAGGGGCGTGTGCGCGTTGTCGGCAACCGGACCGTTGTCGAGGGCTGGCAGCCGGCGGACTTCGCGTGCCTCGGTCCGTCGCCCGATTTTCTTGTCACTACGCCGCTTTAGGTTATACCTGGGGCGGCAATTCCACGGGCAAGAGGCAGGCATGGCGGCTACGACCACGGAGCTTGTTTTCGCGGAGCATTACCGGACCTGGCTGCGCTTCACGCGTCTCATTCGCTATGTCGTCGCGCTAATCGTGATCCTCCTGTTGCTGATGGCCTATTTCTTGTTGTGATGGCGCCGCCATGAAGCTGTTCGATCTGACCGGGAAGACGGCGATAATCACCGGCTCGAGCCGCGGGATCGGCCGCGCCATCGCCGAAGCGTTCAGCGAAGCGGGAGCCCGGGTTGTGATCTCGGCGCGCAACGCTGAGCCTTGCGAGGAGGTGGCGGCGGCCATCCGCGCCGGCGGCGGCGAGGCGATCGCGGTTGCGGCGCGCATTTCCGACAAGGCGCAACTCGAAAACCTGGTGGCCAAGACCCGCGAAAAATGGGGCCGGGTCGATATCCTGGTCTGCAATGCCGCGGTCAATCCGCATTATGGCTCGCTCGAACAGCTGACCGATGCGGTATTCGAGCGGATGATGGTCAACAACGTGCTCAGCTATCTGTGGCTGTCACGGATGGTGGCGCCGGACATGCGCGCCCAGCGCGACGGCGCCATCATTTTCATCACTTCGACGGCCGCGGTGCGCGCGACCACCACACTCGGCATGTATGGCGTAACCAAAGGTGCGGATTACGCACTGTGCCGCAATCTCGCTGCCGAATGGGGGCCCGACAATGTGCGCGTCAATTGCATCGCGCCGAGTGTCGTGACCACCCAGTTCGCCCGCGTTCTTTATGAGGATCCGGAGCGGCGCGCGGCGCGCGAGGCCGGCACTCTGCTCAAGCGCCTCGCCGAGCCCGAGGATATCGCCGGGGTAGCGCTGATGCTGGCGTCGCGGGCCGGCGCCTATATCACGGGACAACAGATAATTGTCGACGGCGGCACCACGATCGCGCCGTCGTAATGCCCGCCGCCGGCCATCGGCGTGGCCCCGAAACCGCGCCGAGCGTTCCCCTTAACGCGGTTTGACGAGCGGGCGGCCTGGCGCGAGCCTGGGGTTGATCGCCGTTCGGAACCGGAAGTGTAGGCCGATTTCAGGTTGTCGTCCCCGGCGGCTCGTCCTCGGATGGGGGGCGCCAGCGCAACACCGGTTTGCGTGCGGCCGCGGTCTCGTCGAGCCGACGGCGCGGCGCCAGCTGTGGAGCCGCATGGAAGCGGGCGGTATCGCCGGTGCGGGCCGCGGTGGCGAGCGCCTTGACGGTTGCGGCGAATTCGTCGAGCGTCGACTTGCTCTCGGTCTCGGTCGGCTCGATCAGCATCGCGCCATGGACGACCAGCGGGAAGTACATCGTCATCGGGTGATAGCCCTCGTCGATCAGGGCCTTGGCGAAGTCGAGCGTGCT
>JAJPIH010000232.1 GCA_021324875.1 Alphaproteobacteria bacterium | reverse complement strand
GGTGCTTGGCGTTCTCGATCTCGACAGCCCGGTGCTGGGCAGGTTCGACGACGCCGATCGCGCCGGTTGCGAGGCGTTGGTTGCGCTGTTCATGGCGCATCATCGCCGACCGGCTGCAAATGCGCCCGATGACATCGACCCGCAATCCGGTTGCCGGCTTTCATTCCCACGGCGGGAAGAGCTCGCCGACGACGCGCGCGCGATCTACGACCGTCTCGCCAATCCCGATGGCGGCAGTTTGCGCGGATTGCGCGGGCCCGGCGGCATCCAACTGCACAGCCCGGATCTGGCGCAGCGCTCAGGCCCGTTCAACCGATATTTGCGTTACGAGTCGGGCCTCGGGGGACGGGTGCGCGAATTGGCGATCCTCGCCACCGCGCGCGAACAGGACAGCGCGTTCGAGTGGGCCGCCCACGTGCCCGCCGCACGGAGCGAGGGCATATCCGCGGAAATCATCGATGTGATCCGCTGGCGCGGCCCGACCGCGGGGCTTGCCGAAACAGACGCGATCGTGATCGATCTCGCGCGCGAAATCTTTGCCGCACGGCACGTCTCGCGCGCAACCTACGCCCGGGCCCTGGCGCAATTCGGCGCGCGCGGGCTAGTCAACCTCGTCGCGCTGATGGGCAATTACGCCGCCACGGCCGCCCTGCTGACCGCCTTTGCGATGCAGCCCGAAACCGACAGCGCTCCCCTCCCCCGCTTGTTTTTTGCCGCCCGCTGAAAAACGGACCCGGCTTCGATCGTGCGGTCGCGCCGCCCTGCGGCGAGCAAGGACGCGGGCCAGTCAATGGGCGGGCGCCGCCGCCAATTGGTCGATGCGGATTGCGGCCTCTTTCGCGCCGAGATCGCGGGCGCGCTCGTACCATTTGCGCGCTTCGTCGCGGTCGGCGATTTGTGTCCAAAGGTGGTAGCGATGCAGAAATGCCGGATCGTAGCTGGCGCCGAGACCCAGCGCGCCATGCGGATCGCCGGCCTCGAACGCACGCCGGTACAAAAGCCGCGCCGCGGTCAGGTCGCCATGGCGGAAGGCGCTATCGCCGCGCAGCAGCAACGCCCGGATTTCCGCCGCCGGTAGCGGCGCAATCGTCGGGGATGGCGGCGTCGCGTCTGCCGCAACCCGGCCGGGCGGCGGCGTTACGACCGGCGCCACCGCAACCGGCGCCGGATCGGGGTGCGGCACCGGCGGGGATCGCGGCGATGGCGTCGGCGGCGGGATTTTGGCGGCGGTTGAACCGGGCTCGGGGCCGCCCGCACCGCCCGCGCCGGCTGCGGGCGTGGCCATGACCGTCCTTGTCGTCGTCAGCGGCGCGCGCATGACGCTGCCGGGGGGCGGCGCGGCGGGACGATTGGCTTGCGCTGCCGCAACCGGGATGGTCGCCGCCGGCAGCGCTGGTGAGCGGGCACTGGCGCCGATGCGCCCGTTAAGCATCAGCAGGCTGCTGCCGAAAAACGCCGCAATCGTAACCACCGCCGCCACCCCGAAACCGGCTTGGCAAATAATCATGCCCATCCGCGCTCTCGCCGGCGCTTTGAACCAAGACGATCGCGTCGACAAGAACACCGCTGACAATGATGTCGGCGCCAGTTCGCTGGAGCGGTTTTGCAACCCCGAGGCACCCCCTTTTGGACTCGCGATCAGGCCATATCGCCGCACTTTGCGGTTTATCGTATAGCGGCTGCACCTCTCCTTGCGAAGCGGTGCGGACAGGCGTCGCCCCAATTGGGGAGCCTTGCTATTGCCGTCCGCCGCGCTTCGACACAATCTTCAACCCGACGCAGCCTTTCGGTGCGGGTCCATGAACTGGCTCACCAATCTCGTTCTCCCCAAGATCCGCGCGGTCGTCGGCAAGCGCGAGGTGCCCGACAATCTGTGGAAGAAATGCCCGGGCTGCGAACAGATGCTGTTCCACCGCGAACTCGAGGCCAATTTCGACGTGTGTCGCAATTGCGGCCACCACCTGCGAATCGGTGCGTCGCGACGGCTTGCCATCCTGTTCGACGACGGCGTCTTTTCGCGCATCGAGCTGCCGAAAACGGTGGTCGATCCGCTGCGCTTTCGCGACCGCCGGCGGTACACCGATCGGTTGAAGGAGGCGCAGGCGGCGCATGGCGGCGGCGACGCGGTCGTGGTCGCCCATGGCAGGATCGGAGGGCAGGCGGCGGTCGTGGCGGCATTCGAGTTCGGGTTTTTGGGCGGGTCGATGGGGGTGGCGGCCGGCGAAGCCCTGTTGACCGCGGCCAGGCTGGCGATTTTGCAGGAGGCGGCGCTGATCGCGGTTCCGGCCTCGGGCGGCGCGCGCATGCAGGAGGGCGTACTGTCGCTGATGCAAATGCCGCGCGCCATCATCTCCGCCGATATGGTCAAGGAAAAGGGCCTGCCCTACCTCGTGCTGTTGACCGATCCGACCACCGGCGGCGTCTCGGCCTCGTTTGCCATGGTCGGCGACATCACGCTCGCCGAGCCCGGCGCGATCATCGGTTTCGCCGGAGCGCGGGTGATCCAGGAGACAATTCGCGAGAACCTGCCCGAGGGGTTCCAGCGCGCCGAATACCTGCTCGACCATGGCATGATCGACATGGTCGTGCCGCGCGCGGAATTGCGGGCGACAATCGGGCGGCTCTTGGGCCTGCTGCGTGACCGGCAGCCATCGGCCGCGCCGGTACCCGCGGCAGAGCCGGCGGCGGAGCCGACGGCATGAGCGCGCAGCAAAGCGATATCGTCCTGGCGCGGCTCACGCGCCTGCATCCCAAACTGATCGATTTGTCGCTCGGCCGCATCGAACGGCTGCTGGCGGCGCTCGGCGATCCGCATGAACAGCTGCCGCCGGTGGTGCACGTCGCCGGCACCAAGGGCAAGGGATCGACGGTGGCGATCATGCGCGCCTGCCTCGAGGCGGCGGGCTACCGGGTTCATGCCTATATCTCGCCGCATCTCGTGCGCTTTCACGAGCGCATCCGCTTGGCGGGTCGGCTGATTGAAGAGGATTGGCTGGTGGAACTGCTCGAGGAGTGCGGACGGGTCAATCGCGACGCCCCGATCACCTATTTCGAGATCACGACCGCCGCCGCCTTTCTTGCCTTTACGCGGGTTCCGGCAGACATCGTGTTGCTGGAAGTCGGGGTCGGGGGACGTTTGGACGCGACCAATGTCGTCCGCCGACCCGCGGTCACCGCGATCACACCGGTATCGCTCGACCACCAGGCGCTGCTCGGCGACACCGTCGCCGCGATCGCCGGCGAGAAAGCGGGGATCCTCAAGCCCGGCGTCGTCGCGGTGGTGGCCCCGCAGCCGGGCGAGGCGGCGGCCGTCATTGCTGCGGCGGGTGCGTCCGTTGGCGCACCGCTCTATCGCGCCGGCGCGGATTATGCCTGCCTGACCGCAGATGACGGAATGCGTTATGAAGGGAAAAGCTGGCGGCTCGACCTGCCGCCGCCGTCGCTGCTCGGCGCTCACCAGGTGCTCAACGCCGGAACCGCCCTCGCCTGCCTGGAGAACCTGCCGGCGTTCCGACTGCCGGCGACCGCGCTTGCCGCGGGTCTGCGCAATATCGATTGGCCGGCCCGGCTCCAACGGCTGGCCCGCGGTCCGTTGGTCGAGATGGCGCCGGCGGGGTGGGAGGTGTGGCTCGACGGCGGCCACAATCCGGCAGCCGGCGAGGTTCTGGGGGCGGTGGCGGCGGATTGGCGCGACCGCCCGCTTTATCTCGTCGTCGGCATGCTGAACACCAAGGATGCCGCCGGCTTTCTCGCCCCGCTCGCGGCGCACGCCCGGGCGCTGTGGGCGGTTACGATCCCGGGTGAGCCGAACCCGCTGCCGGCGGAAAAGATCGTTGCCGCCGCCGACACGGTCGGGCTGCCTGCGCGCGAGGCGCCCTCCGTCGCCGCCGCGCTTGCCGCAATTACCGCCGCCGAGCCGGGCCCTGCCCGGGTACTCATCTGCGGCTCGCTGCATCTGGCCGGCGTCATTCTCGCCGAGAACGGTTGAGACAGCCGCAGGCGCGGCTTCCGCCCGGTGAGGTTATTCGGCGGCCGCGGCATCGAGGCCGGCGGTCGGATCGGCGTCGATAAAGCCGCCCGATTGGCGCCGCCACAGCCGCGCATAGGTGCCGTTTGCCGCGAGGAGCTCGGCATGGGTCCCTTGTTCGACGATATGACCGGCCTCGAGAACGACCAGCCGGTCGAGCCGCGCGATCGTCGACAGGCGGTGGGCGATCGCGATCACCGTGCGCCCGCGCATCAAGCTTTCGAGCTGTTCCTGAATGGCGGCCTCGATCTCGGAATCGAGCGACGAGGTCGCTTCGTCGAGCACCAGGATTGGCGCGTCCTTGAGGATCACCCGGGCAAGCGCGATGCGCTGGCGCTGGCCGCCGGAAAGTTTG
>JAJPIH010000404.1 GCA_021324875.1 Alphaproteobacteria bacterium | reverse complement strand
GTCGCTGAACCTGCAAAGCTTTCAGGAGCAGAAATACCACGACACGATCGCCCAGGAGCACGATTTCTCCTGCGGTTCGGCAGCACTCGCGACGTTGCTGAGCTACAATTACCATATGCCGGTCAGCGAGAGCGCCGTTTTCAACGACATGATCGTCAACGGCGACAAAACAGTGATCAGCGAGTCGGGTTTTTCTTTGCTCGACATCAAGCGCTATTTGGCGCGGCACGGACTTGATTCGAACGGCTATCGGGCGCCGATCGAAAAGCTCGAAGAGGTGCGGCTGCCGGCGATCGTGCTGTTGAATGTACGCGGTTACCGCCATTTTGTCGTGCTCGAAGGCATCGAGCACAAGCGGGTGCTGCTGGCCGATCCGGCTGTCGGCATGCGCAGCGAACCCTTGGGCGTTTTCGAGGAGGAGTGGAGCGGCATCTTTTTTTTGATCACGAGCGATATCGAGCAGGGCCAGAAGAGTTTCAACAGCGATCAAAAATGGGCGGCGGCACCGCCGCCGCCCTGGTCGCTGACGCGCTACGCGCTCGATCTCTCGACCTTGTCGCAACAGACCCTGCTCGCGGTAGGTCGGTTTTAGCGCATGTATCCCACCGGAGGACAAATTGACCGGCTTGACAACGCTGCGCGCGGCGCTCGCCGTGATTGCGGCAAGTCTGCTCGGGGGGTGTTCGAACACAATCATCGGCGTGCTGGGTTCGGATGCCAGGACACCGCCGCGCCCCAGCCACCAGGCCGCAGCGGCGCCGGGACCGACAGGACGGGAGGTGCGCCAGCAGCTCGCCAGCCTCGCGCTCGACGATCACAAGCTCAGCGGCATTCGCGGCGGGTTCGACATCGGTTCGGGGGTCACGCTCAATTTCGCGTTTCAGCAATCGACTTTTGTCAACGGCAATCTTGCCCAGACGATCGTGGTGCCGACGATGACTGTTGCTCCCGGCGCCGGAAGCAATGCGGTCTCGGCCGCCACTGCCGTGCAACCGAGCGTCAGCGTCGGGGCGCTCAATGCGCTCGGTCTCGGCGGGTCGACGAGCGGCGGCGGGAGCGGCGGCATCAATTCGGCGACGGTGGTTGCCAACGGCATGGTCCAGACCCAGGTCGCGGTGTCCAATGCGACATTGCAGGCGATGGTCAATGCCGGGCTCGCCACGGTGGTCGGCGGCGCTTCCAACAGCGGGATCTCCTCGACGATTGTCAACGGCGCCAACAACCAGCTCATTCAGCAGATGACCACCGTCGATATCGGGATCAGCGGGCTTTCCAAACTGTTGCAGCAGAATGTGACCTCGTCGCTGGTGAACCGGTTGAACGGGCCAAACACCTTCCGCTGACGGGCTTTGCCTCCGGACGCGTACCGGTGGAACGTTTTTCGGCGCGCGGGCGCGGCAAGTAAGCGATTGCCGACCGCCTCGCCGTTTGTGTTAGGATGGAAGACCGGAAGGGGCGCGTGTGAGGATGCGGCAGATTTGGTTTCGAGAGCGGCCCAGGCCATGCCGCGCCACAGCATGGCTCTCCGCCGCAGTCATCGCTCTGGCATTGTGTTCGGCGCCGGGGCTGGCATCGGCGAAGGAGCCGATGGTGCGACCGGCGACGAGCGGGGTGCCCGATATCCTCGCCAGCGTCACGGTTCTGTCCGAAGCGGCGATGGCCAAGGAGGCGGCGTCGGGCGTGCCGGCGGTGCCGATTCTCGGCGACCAGAGCCATGCCCGCGTCATGCTGTGGGATGAAATGAAAACCCCGCCGGAAACGCCGGCGGCGCCCAACAACACGGTGACGTTCACCAACGCCAGTCCCGGAAAATAAGCCCTCTTGCCGCAGCGCCTGGTCCCGTCCTCGTCACCCGCCGCCCGGCGCGGCGGACGCCCCCAACCCGAGTTCCCGTACCGAGCGCCGACCCTGCTCGCGCCGCGGCCAGAGGCAACGCCGACCGGCATAGGGCCGGCGCCGCGGCGCCCGTTGTGATCGGCGCGCCGCCCGACGAAACCTGTCTGATCCGGATCTTCGCGCCAGCGATTGGCGCCGCCGCCGACTATGCAAAGCCGGCGAGCGGGCGCGGGCCGCCTCAAACGCCCCGGTATTCGGCCGAGATGTCCTTGTTCGTGTAGTCGGTCAACAAGGCGGTCGCCACCAACCCGCAGACCGCGCACAGCGCAATATAGATCGCGATTGGCAGGCTCGAATGGAACGCGGCAAACAAGGCCGTCGCAATAAACGGCGCCGGACCGCCGGCGATGATCGAGGCAAGCTGATAACCGAGCGAGGTGCCACTGTAGCGCAGGCGCGGCGTGAAACTCTCCGCGATCAGCGCCGCCTCCGGACCGTACAGGGTCATGACCGCCATCCCCGACACCGCGACGGCGAGAAAGACGACGCCTGGAATCTTGGTGTCGAGCAGGGCGAAATAGACAAAGCCAAATATGCCCATGACCACGCAGCCGATCATGAACATGTTTTTACGGCCGATGTGATCGGAGAGCGTGCCGGAGCATACCACCCAGATAAACGCGGCCACGGCCTGGACCAAAACCGCGATCAGCAGAAAATCGCGCGACATCCCGAGCACTTGCGTTCCGTAGGTAAAGATCCAGGCGCCAAAGATATAGCCGGGGGCCTGCTCCGGAAGGCGCAGGATCGCCGTCAACGCCACCTGGAGGGGCTGGCGTTTGAACACTTCCACCACCGGCACACGCTCGACTCGTTCTTCTTGAACGACCCGCTGGAACACCGGGGTTTCGAGAATGCCGAGACGGATCCAAAGGCCGATCCCGACCATGATGATGCTGAGAAAAAACGGGAACCGCCAACCCCAGGAGAGAAACTGGGGGCCGGTCAGCCAGCTGAACACGAGCACCGCCAGGTTGGCGAGAAAGAACCCGGCCGGCGCCCCGAATTGCGGCCACGACGACAGAAACCCGCGGTTCTTATTGGTGCGCGCCCATTCCATCGCCAGCAACACCGAGCCGCCCCATTCGCCGCCGACGCCGATGCCCTGGATCAGGCGGATCACGGTCAACAGGATCGCTCCCCACACCCCGATTGACGCGTAGCTCGGCACCAGACCGACCGCGACCGTCGCCAGCCCGGTAATCAGCAAGGTCACGATCAGGGTTGCCTTGCGGCCGATCCGGTCGCCCCAATGGCCGAAGATT
Organism: Alphaproteobacteria bacterium; assembly: GCA_021324875.1. GTDB lineage: Bacteria > Pseudomonadota > Alphaproteobacteria > ATCC43930 > CGMCC-115725 > AP-15. The sequence goes on along the minus strand of JAJPIH010000404.1, from coordinate 5,484 downwards.
GCAGCACCGATCGGGCGGCCGACAAAGCCGATAAAGAACACGCTGAACGCTTCGAGCACCCCGATGATCGGGCTCGAATGAGGAAAGAACAGCTTGCCGAAAACCAGCGCGGTGACCGTGCCGTAGAGCAGAAAGTCGTACCACTCGATCAACGTGCCGACCGTGCTGGCGACGAGCGCGCGACGCAAATGCCGATCGTGCTCAGCCGGCGAAAGCGGTTGGACAGTGATGCCGATATCGGTCATTGCCGCCCCCCAACAGCGGGCGTCTGGCGCGCCCTGTGCGATGCGCCCCGCCCCGCATCCTGCTTGACGCGGCGCTTTCCGGGGATGCTATCAGCCTCCCCGGCGTCAGGAAAAGCCCGCAAATTCCGCGATGGGAGGAAAAAAAGCGGCGCCCAAGGGCGCCGCTCCGACCGCCTTCACGCGGGCTTACACCGCTTCATACTCGGCGGAGATGTCCTTGTTTGTGTAATCGGTCAACAGCGCCGTCGAGACGATGCCGATGATCGCGCACAACACCATGTACAGCGCGATCGGCAGGCTCGAGTGGAAAGCGGCGAACAGCGCCGTCGCGATGAATGGCGCCGGGCCGCCGGCGATGACCGAAGCAAGCTGATAGCCAAGCGATGTGCCGCTGTAGCGCAAGCGCGGGGTAAAGCTCTCGGCGATCAGCGCCGCCTCCGGACCGTAGCAGGTCATGACCGGCAAGAGCGACGTCGCGATCGCGATAAACACCAGCGACGGCACCTTGGTATCAAGCAGCGCGAAATAGATGAAGCCGTAGACCGCAACGAACAGGCAGCCGATCATGAACATGTTCTTGCGCCCGACGCGGTCCGACAGCGAACCGGCGACAACCACCCACATAAAGCCGAGCACGCACTGTGCGAGAACCCCGAACAGCAGGAAATCGCGCGACATGCCGAGCACCGTCGTCCCGTAGGTAAAGATGAAGGCGCCGACGATATAACCCGGGGCCTGCTCTGGCATGCGCAGCAGGGCGCTCAGAATGACCTGTTTGGGCTGTCGTTTCAGCACCTCGAGGACCGGCACGCGGACCACGCGTTCTTCTTCGATGACGCGGCGAAACACCGGGGTTTCGAGGATCCCGAGGCGGATATAGAGCCCGATCCCGACCATGACGATGCTCAGGAAAAACGGGATGCGCCACCCCCAGGTATAGAATTGGTTGCCCGACAACCAGCTGAAGAACAGCACCGCGAGATTGGCCAGGAAGAAGCCGGCGGGCGCACCGAATTGCGGCCAGGCGGTCAAGAAGCCGCGGTTCTTGTTGGTCCGCGCCCATTCCATCGCGAGCAGCACCGATCCGCCCCATTCACCGCCAACGCCGATGCCCTGGATCAAGCGAATGAGCGTCAGCAGCACCGCGCCCCAGATGCCGATGCTGGCATAGCTCGGTACCAGACCGACCGCCACGGTCGACAGGCCGGTGACCAACAGCGTGACGATCAGGGTCGCCTTGCGCCCGATGCGGTCGCCCCAGTGGCCAAAGATGGCCGCGCCGATCGGCCGCCCGACAAAGCCGATAAAGAAGACGCTGAAGGCCTGCAGCACGCCGATCAGCGGGGTCGAATTCGGAAAATAGAGCTTGCCGAAAATCAGCGCGCTGACCGTTCCGTAGAGGAGAAAATCGTACCACTCGATCAAGGTGCCGACGGTGCTGGCAACCAGCGCCCGACGCAATTGCGCCTGATGCTCGGCCTCGGAAAGCCCGGCGCCGGCTGCGGCAAGTTCAGCTGTGGACATGCTCGGTTTCCTCCTCTCTTTTGGGGCGGACGCCCCGCCTTGCGGTCTTCTGCGCGTGCTCGATCGCGTGGAACGGTTGAGCTTTTTGCCGCAGCCTAACAGCAGCAACGGCGCCTGCCAACCGCACCGCGGCGCCAGGCCAAGGGTTTGCTCAACGCCCGTCGTACTCGGCCGAGATGTCGCGATTGGTATAGTCGGGCAGCAGTGCCGCGGCGATCAGGCTGATCACCGCGCAGGCCAAGATGTAAACCGTGACCGCATAGCCCGATTTGTAGGCGGCGAACAGCGCGGTCGCGATCAGCGGGGCCGGGCCGCCGGCGATGACCGAGGCGAGCTGGTAGCCGAGCGAAGCGCCGCTGTAGCGCAGCCGTCCGGTAAAGCACTCGGCGATCAGCGCCGCCTGCGGCCCGTACATCAAATCGTGTGGGATCAGCGACAGCACGATCGCCAGAAACACCCAGCCTGGCACCGCGGTGTCGAGCAGCGCAAAATAAATAAAAGCAAAGACGCCGGTTACCGCGGCGCCAATCATATACATCCGGCGCCGGCCGATCCGGTCCGACAAAAAGCCGGCGAACGGGATTGTAAAGAACGACACGACCGACGCGGTCAACACCGCGGTCAGCAGCATGTCGCGTGACATGTGCAGGGCGGTGACGCCGTAACTAAAGACAAACGCGGTGAAGACATAAAAGGGAGCCTGTTCGCCCATGCGCGCCAGCGCGGTCAGCGCGACTTCCCGCGGCTGCCGCCGCAACACCTCGATGGTCGGGCTGTCCTCGATCTGGTCCCGGGCAAGCAGCCGCGCAAAAACCGGCGTTTCGAGGATGCCGAGGCGGATATAGAGCCCGATCCCGACCAGCACGATGCTGAGCGCAAACGGGATCCGCCACCCCCAGCTCAAGAAGGCCGGGCCCGAAATCGTGCTGAAGGCAAGCACGATCAGGTTGGCCAGAAACAGCCCGGCCGGCACGCCGAATTGTGGCCAAGAGGCGACAAAGCCGCGATGTGCGGTGGTGCGCGCCCATTCCATCGACAGCAGCACCGAGCCGCCCCACTCGCCGCCGACCCCGACACCCTGGACAAAGCGCAGCACCGTCAGCAGGACGGCGCCCCAGATGCCGATGCTGGCATAGGTCGGCACAAAGGCGACAGCGAAGGTGGCCAGCCCCATCAGCAACAGGGTCGCGATCAGCGCCGCCTTGCGCCCGATGCGGTCGCCGTAATGGCCAAAGATCGCCGCCCCGATCGGACGCGCGACAAAGCCGACGGCATAGATCGCAAAGGCTTGCAGGGTGCCGGTGAGCGGGTTGGACTGGGGAAAATACAGCTTGGCGAAGACCAGCCCGGTCACGGTGCCGTAGATGAAAAAATCATACCATTCGATCGTCGTGCCGATCGTGCTGGCGATCACCGCGCGGCGCAATTGCCGGCTGTGTTCGGCGGCGGATAGCGTCGCGCTGTCGGCAGCCCCAACAATCGTCATGCTCGCTTCCTCCCGCAGCCGCGGGACCGCTCTGTCGTCGCCCGGGCTTCGCCCCTATTTTAATGCAGAAACCGGGTGCGATTAAAGCATCGCGGGAACCGCTGCGCTCAATATCAACGTGTTGGATCGGCGCGCGCTAAGCGGGGTGCGTCCCTGCCTGGCTGGCCCGCCGATCGGCGCGCCGAACGGCGCACCCTCTAGCCGGCCGCGATCAGCGCGATGCTGCCGGTGATCGCCGCACCGCCGGCGACGATCCCCAACAACCGTTCTTGAATATGCGGATAGTTCACATCGCGGGCGTCGGCCGGCGTCACGTGCAAAAGGACGGCCAGTACCCACAGCACCACGCCAAAACTTCCGAGAAGCGCCGCCAGCACCTTGCGCCTCAGCGGGGTCCGGAAACGCCACACAGCGACATCCTCGCTTTCACAGCCGATCAATTCCGGATTTCCATCCCAAATGCGGCGACAATAAGGAGGCGCCCGGCGCGCGAAGCGCGTGCGCGACGTGATGACGCCGGCACCGCAGCCCGCTAGACTCCCCGCCCCACAACCGAAGGCGGGAGGCGGAAATGGCGGGGCGGCGGATGGTGCTGCAGCTCGGCATGGGAACCGACATCCGCGGCAGCGATTGCACCAAGGCGGCGGTGCGCGCGCTGCGCGATGCGCTATGGCACAACGGGTTGAGCATCGCCAACGCCGTCGGGCTGCCGGTCGATGCGATGCAGGTCGAGGTCAGGATCGGGGTCCCGCGCCCCGAGGCGGTCGACAAAGCCGCGGTGCTGGCGGTGCTGCCCCATGGCACCGGCACGGTCGAGGTGGTCGAAGGCGGGCTCGAAATCACGAACGACGCCGGCACCGGCACGACCGTCATCGCCAACGCCGTCACTATTGTGCGGCTCGACATTTGAAACCCGACGCGAAAGGGAGAACCCGATGCCGGCCAAACGCATCATTCTCGAAATGGGAAGCGGCAACGACCTGCATGGCGGCGATTATACCAAGGCGGCGGTGCGGGCGGTCGCCGACGCGATGCATCACAGCTCGCTGCCCTTTATCCGCACCCTTGGCCTCGACCCGCACAACATGCAGGTCGAGGTCACGATCGGCGTGCAGCACCCGGCAAAGGTCGATGCCGAGGCGGTCAAAGCGGCGCTGCCGCATGGTCAAGTCACGGTCAGGGTGGTCAAGGGCGGGCTCGACATCCCCGATGACGCGAGCGGCGACATTGCGGTGATCGCCAGTGCCGCGGTCGCGGTGCGCATGGAGCTGCCGCAGGCGCGCGGCTGAATTCTCGCCGCTAGGCGGAGCCGGGAATGATCCCCGGCGGGAGGCTCGCACAATAACGCGCGATCTCGCCCGGGGTCGTAATCCACACCGCCTCGCGGTGGCGCATGATATGGCGCACCGCGTCGCGAAAGGCGCGCAACCGAAACGGCTGGCCGATGATGAACGGATGCGCCGACACCGCGAAGACCAGCGGGTATTTGCGCGACTGGAACAGCATCTCGTCAAACTGGTCGACGATCATCTCGGCAAACTGACGGCCGGTGTGGCGGCGAAACACCAGCGACGGCGAGTCGTTGAGCTCGAGCGGATAAGGGACGGACAACAGCGGTCCGGCACGGGTGCGCATCCAGATTGGCTGATCGTCGTGCGCCCAATCCATGACATAGCGATAGCCCGCCTCTTTTAGAAGATCGAGCGTCACCGCACTCTCGGCGATATAGGGACCGAGCCACCCCTCGGGACGACGCCCCGACACCCGGGTCAGAACCTCGGTGCATTCGCTGATCAGCCGGCGCTCGTCCTCTTCCCACAAGATGTCCTGGCGCTCGGAATTGGTTCGGCCGTGACCGACATATTCGTCGCCACGGGCGTTCAGCCGCTCGCCGATCTCGGGGCAGGCTTCGAGCACGGCTGAATTGACATTGTGCGCCGCAGGCAAGCCGAATTCGTCGAGAAGGTCGAGGTAATACCACAGACCCACACGGTTGCCGTAATCGCGCCAGGCGTAATTGCGCTGGCTTTGCGGTGCCGGCGCCCCGGTTGAATCACTGCCAAGCCCGGCGCCAAAGGCAAACCACTCGATATTGTTGTTAAAGGTGACCGCAAGCCGCTTGCCTTCGGGCCACTCATAGGTCGGGCGCTTGGGAAGCGGCACATAATCGTAGCGGTGATGCGCAGGAAGCTTCATCGGGACGGCTCTCGGTTCGACAGGCGGGGGAAG
>JAJPIH010000193.1 GCA_021324875.1 Alphaproteobacteria bacterium | reverse complement strand
GGGGTACCAGCCAACCCCGCCGCGGCGCATCGCCCGCGCCGCCTCCATCGCCTGCTCGAGCCCGCGATCGAGCGAGATGTCGAGCGCCCGGCCGTAAAGGTGCTGGCTGTTTTCGGCGACGCCGAACATCGTCCGGGCCAGCATCGCATTGGTTGCGGGGGTGCGGTAGGCGGAAAGGACCGTGGCGCGGGTGGCGCCGACGGCGTCGATCGTGTCGGCGAGAAAATCGAACACGCCGACATCCATGCGGGTGACCGCACCGCAGTGAAAATCGCGAAAGAACACGCACAGCTCGTCCACCACCCGCGGGATCGGGCCGCTCTGGTCGCGATAAACCCCGTCGAAAGTCTCGCCGGTATGAGCGTTGACAAGCCTGAGCCGGCGCGGTTTGGGCGGCACCGGCAGCGCTTGGGCGGCCGCCGGCCACAGGACGCAGCCGGCCAGGGTCAACAGAGCCTGACGCCTGTTCATGGCGCTGAATTAAGCACAATTGGAAGGCGATCGCACGCTGCGGTGATGACGCAGGCGGACAAAAGGCGGGAGCAGGGTTGCGGCGTCCAACCGCGGCGCGCGGGTCCCGCCGCGCAGCAGCGACCGATCGCCGCAGGCCGCCCCTTATCTTATCCGGTTTGGCGTTCGCCGGCGAAGCCGGTCCGCTCAGAACCGCTGCAACAGCCGGTCGATATATTCGAGTTCGAGGGGCGGGCGGTCCCGCTCGCCGGCGCGGCGGCGCAACTCGTCGAGGATGTCGCGGGCGCGCTGCAGGGTGTTGTTGTCGGGGATCTTGACATCGCCCTGGTCGTAGCCGCCGCCATTGGCGAGCGGCCGGCCGAGCGGATCGCGTTCAACGCCATTGCGCTGGCCACCCCCCGACGGGTCGTCGGCGGCGTCATCCGGGCCGGGCGCATTGCCGAGGCGCTGCTGCATCTGTCGGGCAAATTCCCGGGCGGCTTGCTGAAGCTGGTCGAGGGCCTCGGTCTGCGAGCCGATTGCTTGACCGGGCAGGCCTTGGCGCAGGGCGCCGACGGCGTCCTTCATCGCCCGCTCCGCGCGGCCGAGCGGATCGGGTATTCCGCCGAGCCCCTCACCCATGCGGCGCATCAGATCGCCGAGCGCATGGCGCAGCGCCTCTTGCCGTCCGGCGGCGCCGCGCAAATCACCGGTTCCTCCCGGCTGAGCGCCGTCTTGCCGCCCGGGGCTGCCCGCTTGTCCCTGCTGCGCCTGTTCAGCGCGAAAGCTCTGGTCGAGCAGACCTTGCTGGCGCTGCATCAGTTCGCGCATGCCGCGCATCATCTGCTGCGCCTGGCCGGCCTGCTGCGAACCCTGGCCGGGCCGCGCCATGCGCAGGTTTTCCAGCATGTTCTGCAGCTCCGAGAGCAGCCGACGGGCCTCGTCCCGCTGGCCGTTCTGCGCCAGTTCGCGGGCGCGCTCGAGGATATTTTCGAGATCCCGGCTGGTTACCACCCGCTGCGAGGGGTCGACCATCTCTTGGTTCTGCTCGGGATTGCGCGCCATATTCTCGGCGAGCGTGCGCAAATAGCGGTCGAGGGCCTGGCGCAATTCGTCCATCAGCCGCTGGATCTCGCGATCGGGCGCGTTTTTTGCCAGCGCGTCCTGCAACCGGCGCTGCACGGCGCGCAGCTGGTTTTCCGCTTGCGCCACCCCGTGGTCCTCGATGCGCAGCGCCGTATCCCACAGCAATTGCTCGACCTCGCCGAGGGATTTCATGTCGGTGTGCAAACGCAGCCGCTCTTGAGCGACGCGCAGCGCCAAAAACACGACCACGTCCTCCCCGTAGCGGTCGGGACGGGATTGGAGATCGCCGAGGATCTCGGCGACCGCCAGCCGGGAATGCGGGTCTTTGGCAAGTTCGCGGCGCTGGTCGATGATCGCGCGCGCGACCGGGTTGGTGAACACGCGTTCGGGCAGGATCATGTGCGCCGGCGCGCTCTCGCCGGTCTGGCCCAGCGCGTCGGCGGCCACCAGCCGGATCTCTACCGGCAGACCGGCCCAGGGATGCGCGGTCAGGTCGTGGTAGCTGGTGGCCCGCGCCTGCCGCGGATGCCGCCCGGGCAGCGGCAGATCGAGCTCAAGCTTGTCCCCCGGCTTGCCGCCGATGCGGTGGATCACGGCCTTGACGCTTTCGACCCCGTAATCGTCGGCGGCGCTGTAATCGAGGCGCAGCGCGTGGTGTATCGTCGCGCTCGGCGGCTTGGCGAAAACGACGTTCGGCGGGTTGTCGGGGATGATCGTGATCGGCCAGGAGCCGAGCGTGGCGCCGTCCTGCGCGACCTCGATCCGGTGGCCAACTTTCAGCACCGCCTGCGTCCGGAAATCGGCTTTGTCGATCTGTTGGAACGGTGTTGATCTGCCGTCGACGGTCAACTCGGGTGTGCCGGCGCCGCCATGGACCTGGGCCAAAAGCGTGCTCCCGATCGGGATGTCGATCGTCTTGCCGGGTTCGGAACGCAGGAATTTGGGCGGCAAGCCGGTATAGTCGGGCGGCGTCACCCAGATATCGAGGCTGGCGGCGATGGCGGTCTCGCCGGTGCCGAGGCGCGGCGTGACCGCGGCCAGCAGGCGCTCGCGCCAATCACCGCCGGCGTCGATGGCGGCCAGCAGCAGCGCCATCGCCAGCACCGCGCGCAGCCCCCGGCGGTCGCGGCCCGCCAGACCGGCCGATGGCCAGCCAACCCGCAGCCGGCGCGCGGCGCCGGCCATCTGCGCCAGATGCGCCTGCCAAAGGCCGGCGGCGGGCGGGTCGAGAACGCTGCCCGGCCGGTCGCAGAGCGCCGCAAGCGGCCGGTGGCGCAAACCGCTGGCGCGCTCGATGCGACGCCGCGCGGCGGCCAGATCGGGCAGCGCGACATCCCGGAAGGCGGCGGCCAGGGCGAGCAAAAAAGCGGCCCCCAGCGCCAACAGCAGGGCGCCATGGGCGAGGCCCGGCAGCCGCGACAGCAGCCCGGACAGGGCGAGGATCAAGAACCCGCACAATATCGCAAGTGCCGGCCAGCAAGCGGGCCACACCCGCTCCCACAGCAGCGCGCAACGGGCAAGCTGCAGGCGGATTGCCAACCCTCTGCGGGCGATCGGGAGGTCGCTCATCCGGCACCTCGCTCTGCCTCGGCCGCCGCCCGATCGAGCCAAGCCGGAACCCGGTCGAGCCCCAGCAGCTCGTCATAGCTCGGCCGCGGCCGGATAATTGCCGAGCGCGCGCCGGCCACCAGCACTTCGGGAACCAGGAGCCGGCTGTTATAGGTCGAACTCATCACCGCCCCATAAGCGCCCGCAGCGGCAAAGGCGACCAGATCGCCCTCTTCCAGCGGCGGCAATTCGCGCGCCAATGCAAACGTATCGCCGGTCTCGCATACCGGGCCGACAACATCGGCCGCCGCGCGCGGCGCGTCCGCTGCCGGAGCCATGACCGGTACGATGTCGTGCCAGGCATCGTACAATGCCGGCCGCATCAGGTCATTCATCGCGGCGTCAACGACGACAAAGCGCCGGCTGCGGCTCTGTTTGACATAGAGAACCCGCGCCACCAGAAGACCTGCCGGCCCGGCCAGCGCGCGGCCGGGTTCGATCGCCACCGCGACGCCGAGGGCGCCAAACACGTCGCGCACCAGCGCCGCATACTCGGCGATTTCGGGGGGTTGTTCGTCGCGGTAGCGAATTCCAAGGCCGCCGCCAAGATCGACCCGCTCGACCGCGAGGCCGGCGGCGCGCAGCGTCCGCACCAGTTCGGCCAGCCGCGCAAACGCGTGCCGGTAGGGTTCGAGATCGGTGAGCTGCGAGCCGATATGCAGCGCCAACCCAACCGGCGCCAAGCCGGGGAGCGTGTGGGCCAGCCGGTAGGCGGCCGCCGCCTGCGCGAAATCGATCCCGAATTTGTTGTCTTTTTTGCCGGTGGCGATCTTCGCATGGGTCAGCGCGTCGACATCGGGATTGACGCGCAAAGCAATCCGCGCCACCCGCCCTGTCTGCTGCGCGACAGCACTGAGCCGGTGCAATTCCGGCTCCGATTCGACGTTGATCTGGTGAATGTCGGCGGCAAGCGCCGCCGCCATCTCCGCCGCGGTCTTGCCGACCCCGGAGAACAGGATGCGCTCGCCGGGTATGCCGGCGGCCAGCGCGCGCCGCAATTCGCCCTCGGAGACGACGTCGGCGCCCGCCCCGAGGCGGGCAAACAAGCGCAATACCGCCAGGTTCGAATTGGCCTTGACCGCGAAGCAGATCAGCGGCTGCGCGGGGGCGAAGGCGTTGGCGAAGCGCCGGTAATGCCGCACCAGCCCGGCCGTCGAATAGACGTAAAACGGCGTGCCGACGCTCGCCGCCAAGGTCGCGAGCGGGACGTCCTCGGCGTAAAGGCTGCCGCCGCGATAGGCGAAGAATTCATTCACGCGGGTAGGGCCGGGGATAGACATTAGGCTTGTCCGGCGGCGGCTGCGGCGCGCCTGGCTTGCCGCAATCGGCGAGCACCAACGCCAGGGCCAGCAGCGCGGCGACCCGCCAGACCGGCCGCGCCCGCGCGGCCCGTCCGACAGCGGCGCGCGCGCGGCGGTTGGCGCATCGCTCACACCGCCCCTTGTCGCTCACGCGCGAGACTTTGCCTGGCCGCCGCGGCCGCCGCCCGCACCCGGGCCGGTGCGGTGCCGCCATAGCTGGTGCGGCTGTCCACCGACCGCGCCGGGTCGAGAACCTCGTAGACCGCGGCGGTGGCCGCCGGCTCGATCGCCTGCAATTCGGCGAGCGGCAATTCGGCGAGGCTCACGCCCAGCGTCTCGGCCCGTTTGACGATCGCGCCGGTAACGCGGTGGGCGCGGCGAAACGGCAATCCGGCGGCGCGCACCAGCCAATCGGCGAGATCGGTGGCGGTCGCAAACCCGCGGCCGGCGGCGGCGCGCAGACGATCGCGATCGGGACGCAGGTCGCGCACCATCCCGGTCATCGCCGCCAGACACAGTTCGAGCGCGTCGGCCGCCTCGAAGACCGGGATTTTGTCTTCCTGCAGGTCTTTCGAATAGGCCAGCGGCAGACCCTTGAAGACCGTCAGCAGGGCCAACAGCGCCCCGTTGAGCCGCCCGGTTTTGGCGCGGATGAGTTCGGCGGCGTCGGGGTTGCGCTTTTGCGGCATGATCGAACTGCCGGTCGTGAACGCATCGCTGAGCGCGATGAACGCGAAGGCATCGCTGCACCAGATCACGATCTCTTCGGCCAGCCGCGACAGATGGGCGCCGGCCAGCGCCGCCGCGGCGAGAAACTCGACGGCAAAGTCGCGGTCGGAGACGGCGTCGAGCGAATTGGCCATCGGCCGCTCGAAACCGAGCGCCGCGGCGGTTGTGTCGCGATCGATCGGGAACGAGGTCCCGGCCAGCGCCGCCGCGCCGAGCGGCGATTCATTGAGCCGCCGCCGGCAATCGGCGAGGCGGCCGCGGTCGCGGCGCAACATCTCGAAATAGGCCAGCAGGTGATGGCCCAGGGTGACCGGCTGCGCGATCTGCAGATGGGTAAAGCCGGGCATCACCGTCGCCGCCTCGGCCTCGGCGCGATCGACAAGCGCGCTCTGCAGCTCGCGCATCGCCGCATCGAGCCGGTCGATCGCCGCCCGCAGCCACAGGCGCAGATCGGTCGCCACCTGGTCGTTGCGCGAGCGGGCGGTGTGCAGACGGCCGGCCACCGGGCCGATCAGCTCGGCCAGCCGCGCCTCGATGTTCATATGAATGTCTTCATGCGCCTCGCTGAACGCGAACTCGCCGCGTTCGATCTCGCCGCGGATTTGCTCTAGACCCGCCGCGATCGCCGCCCCATCTTGCGGCGACAGGATGTTTTGCGCCACCAGCATCGCGCAATGCGCCAGCGAGCCGCGAATGTCTTCCGCCCATAGCCGCTTGTCGAAATCGATCGACGCGTTGATGCGGCGCATGATTGCCGCCGGGCCGCCGGCAAAGCGCCCGCCCCATTGCCGGTTGGTCGGCTCGTCCCCGGGCTCTTTGGTCGCGGTCATGGCGGCAGCGGCAGGCCGGCGGGCGGAGGCCGGCGCGTGAAGCGGCGGCTGGCCGCCTGGGTGGCGATTGCTGCGGCCGTCGCCCTGTGGGCTGCGGCCGGCGGCTTGCTGCTCGCCCGCATCCCCGGTGCGGCGCAACCCGAACCGGCCGCAACGGAAGAGACGCCGCTCGGCAAATTCATTCCGGCAACGCCGCCGCATCCGGCGCCCTCGGTCGTCTTGACCACCCCGTCCGACACCACTGTCGCCCTGTCCGCGTTTGCCGGAAAGCCGGTTCTGCTCAATTTCTGGGCCACCTGGTGCGCGCCTTGCCGGCGCGAAATGCCGTCCTTGGAACGGTTGCAAGCCCGGTTTGGCCAGGATCTCGCCGTGCTCGCGGTCTCCGAGGATGTCGCCGGCGCCAAGGTCGTGGCGCCGTTCCTCGCCAAGCTCGGGTTGCGGGCGGTCACGGTCTATCTCGATCCCAAAAACGTGGTCGGGCATGCCTTCGAGGTGCAGGGATTGCCGACCAGCTTTGTGATCAACCGCACGGGTGAGGTGCTCGGCCGCGTCGAGGGCGAGGCCGACTGGTTGTCACCGGCAATGCTCGAAATCATCGCGCCGCTCGTCAAACCGCTCAAACCGCACACCACCCTCAAGACGTCGCTTTCGTCAGAACCTCAGTAAGGAACCGGCCGCCGCGCACCAACCCGTTCTGGTCGATCGAGTGACCCACCCCGGACAGCTCAACGTCTCCACCGGCACCCCGGCGGCGCGCAAGGCGCTTTCCGCCGCCGCCAGCGAAGCGTAGGGAACAAGCGGGTCATCGGTGCCGTGCACGAGCAGCACCGGCGGGCGGGCGCGCAACTCGCTCGCCAGCAATTCCGGCGCCAGCAGCCGCCCCGAATAACCGAGAATGCCGGCCAGCGGGCGCGCCCGGCGCAGGCCGACAAAAAGCGACATCATCGTGCCCTGGGAGAAGCCGACCAGCGCCAAACGGCTGTCGTCGAGGCCGCGCTCGGCCAAGGCCTCGTCGATAAACCCGTCAAGGATCGGTGCCGCGGCCCGCACCCCGCCGAGGACCGCGGCCGGGCTGCGGTCCTGCACGCTGAACCACTGATAGCCGTAGGGCGCCATGTCGCACGCAAATGGCGCGTTGGGTGCGAGAAACTCCGCCTCGGGCAATTGCGGGGCCCAAAACGGCGCCAGCCCGATCAAATCATTGCCGTCGGCGCCCAGCCCGTGCAACAGGATCACCAGCTGTTGCGGTGCGCCGCCCGCTGCCGGCGGGCGGGACGGACCGGACAGTTTGGTCAGCATCGTTCTCGTCTTTCCTCAAGCCGGTGCGTAGCGACAGCCATAACCGAAAGCCGGCCCGGCTGTCACCCGCAACCTCACTGCGGTGCACGATGAGCGATCGGCGGGTGGTGACCCGGTTCGCGCCGAGCCCGACCGGCGAGCTCCATCTCGGCCATGTGCGCTCGGCTCTCGAAGGCTGGCGCGCGGCGCGGCAAAGCCGCGGGCGCTTTCTGTTGCGCCTTGAAGACATCGACCGCACGCGCTGCCGCGACGACTACGCCGCGGCGATCGTCGAAGACCTGTTGTGGCTCGGCCTCGACTGGGACGGTCCGGTGCGCCGGCAATCCGAGCATCTCGACGACTATCGCGGCGCCCTCGATCGGCTCGCGGCGTTCGGCGTCGTCTATCCCTGTTTTTGCACGCGCCGCGAGATCGCGGCCGAGATCGCCGGCGCCGGCGGCGCGCCGCAAGGCGAGGCCGGACCGCGCTATCCCGGCACCTGCCGGCGGCTCAGCCGCGTCGAGCGGACGGCTCGGCAGCGCCGCGGGCATGATTTTGCGCTGCGCCTCGATGTCGCTCGCGCGCTGGCCTTGACCGGCCCGCTCGCCTGGATCGAGGAAGCCGGCGGCGTCCCCCGCCCGGTTGCCGCCCGACCCGAGATGCTGGGCGATGTGGTGCTGGCGCGCAAGGACACGCCGACCAGTTACCATCTCGCGGTCACCGTCGACGACGCGCTGCAAGGCGTCAGTCTGGTCACCCGCGGGGCCGATCTGGCGCCGGCCACCCACATCCATCGGCTGCTGCAGGCATTGCTCGGGCTGCCAACCCCGCACTACCGCCATCACCCGCTGCTGACCGACGCCGCCGGCCGCCGGCTGGCCAAACGCGACCGGGCGCTCACCATCCGGGCGATGCGCGCACAGGGCTTGCGCCCGGCCGATATCATTGCCAGGGCCTTTGCTGCGGGCTGAGCCGGCCGGGCAAACCGAGCCGGATGGCATCGGGCCACGCCCGACCCGGGGCAACCCAATCGTGACCCGCTTGCCGCCCGCGACGCCATGAACTATTCGGCGGCATTGCTTTTCCGCGGCGCGATGAATATCGGGCTGTTGTCAGTAAGGCACCGGGTTCGGGTTCGGCCGCCCCGTGCGCGGCCCCCGCCCTCCAGGCGCGACAACCGCGGCTTTGCGCTGCTCGTCGTGCTGTGGAGCTTGGTGCTGATCGCGTTCATGGTCGCTGATCTGACCGCGGGCGGCCGCACGGAAACACGCATCGCCGAAAATCTGGTCGCCAACGGGGTTGTGGCCGCGGCCGCCGACGGCGGCATCGAAGCCGCCATCTTCAACCTGACCGATCCCACGGCCAGCCGGCTCTGGCCGATCGGCGGTGCGGCGCAGCAGATCACGATCGGCAAGACCAAGCTCGTCGTGCGGCTGGCGAACGAGGCGACATGGATCAATCCGAACCCGGCTGCGCCGCCGCTGATGGAAGCGCTGCTGCGAGCGCTGGCGATCGATCCGGAGCGCGCCCACGCCTTGGCCGCGGCGATTGCCGAATGGGTCGGCACGGTCGCGGTGGCGCGGCCCCAGCAGGCGGTGCTCGCCGATTACCGCGCCGCCGGTCTCGACTACGGCCCGCCCGGGGCGCCGCTGCAAAGCCTCGACGAACTCGGGCGCGTCGTCGGCATGACCCCTGAAATCCTGGCGGCGCTGCGGCCGCATTTGACCTTGTTCGGACCGGCGATACCCGATCCGAACAGCAGCGACCCGGTCGTGGCGCAAGCGCTGGCCGCGGTGCGCGAAGCGGCGGCGGTGCCATTGGCCAACCAGCCGCCGCCGGATCTGACCACGATCCGGATTACCGCGACCGCCGAGGCTCGCGGCGGCGCCCAGGTGACGCGGCTGGCGGTGGTTCGGTTTGGCGCGATGCTGCCGCGCGGCTATGACGTCCTGTTTTGGGGCAGTGAGCCGCGCTAATTTAACCTTGTTTAGCCGACACTAAAATTGTTCGACCCGATCCCCGCGGTAGAAGAATACCGACTGGAGGATCCGGGCCAGATATGTTCGGCTCCACCGATGGCGGAGCCGGTTGTGAACAATCTCGCGAGTAAGCCGACAATAGCGGCCGGGGGTCGCCTCCCGCCCGGCCCGGACCGGCCTTATCGGGCAGAGGACGATCTGTTCGCCTGGATCAACGACAATTTTCGCCGTTATGGCGACATTTACTGGGCGTCGATCTTTGGCGGCGACGTCTATGTCGTCAGCGCGCCCAACTATGCCGAACGCATCCTGCGCTCAAACTGGCAGAACTATGCGCGGGCCGGCCAGGTTGTTAAGCGGATTGCGCTGTTGCTCGGCAATGGTCTGATCGCCAGCAACGGCCAGCTGTGGAAAAGCCAGCGGCAAATGATCCAGCCGGCCTTCGCCAAAGTCGCGGTCGCTTCGTTCCAAGAAATGATCGCCGCCGCCAATGCCGAACTCCGTGACAGCTGGCTTGCCGCCGCCCGGCGCCAGCAGAGGGTCAATGTCACGCGCGATGTCAGTGCGATGGTTCTGCAGGTCACATTGCGGGCTATCTTTGGGCGAGACTACCCGTCTGTCGCGCCGCATTTCGCAATCCTCGCCGAGGATACGGCGCGGGACATCGGATTTGCCAGTGCATTCCGGCCGCTTGGCAAAATCGTTCACGAAATCGTCGCGCGACGGCGCAGCGACAGTGGCGCTGCCGGCGATATTCTTGGCCGGCTGCTCGCGGCTCGCGATCGCGCGCACGGCCAGCCGATGGCCGCGGCACAACCCGTTCGAGAAGTTCTGACGCTGGTTGTCGCCGGGCACGAGACAACCGCGAGCCTATTAAACTGGATGTGGTATCTGTTGAGCCGGCACCCCGAGGTGCAGCGCCGCCTGTGCGCGGAATTTGCCCGCCTGCCCTGGGACGAGATCCCATCGCTGGCCATGCTCGCCAACTATACTTACACACAGCAGGTCATCGCCGAGACGCTTCGTCTTTATCCGCCGCTGTGGTTGATGACACGCAAAGCCATCAAAGATGATTATCTCGGAGAATTTTTGGTGCCGGCCGGGACCGAAATCTATATTTCACCCTATTTGATCCAGCGCAGCCCGGCGCTGTGGGACGAGCCTGACGAGTTCAACCCCGATCGCTTCCGCCCGCAAAACAGCGCTGGCCGCCCCGAATTGGCGATGTGCCCGTTTGGCGCCGGCCCGCGCAATTGCATCGGCGAAGCCTTCGCGCGACTGGAAATCCAATATCATCTGATGATGATTGCGCGTGAGCTGCGGCTGGTTTCCGGCGAACCCGAGGCCGGGGTGTCGACAACCGGCATGAACCTGCTCAGTCAGCACGAGTTTTTCATGCAGCCGCAATTGCGGGCGGCGCCGATGGCGCAAGCCGCACAACCCGCTCAAAAACCGAACAGACCCGCCTCGGTGTAGGCGAGATCGCCGATCCGCGGCGGCTCGCCGCGACAATACATCGGATATTTGTTGTTGATAAATATCCCGGGAATACCCCGAACCCGCGCATTGCCGGCGACCAGTACCACCGGCAATCCGTGCCGCCAGAGATGGCGCCCGACCGCCCGGGCAAAGCGGGTCAAATCCCGGATGTCATGGCAATAAATCAGCTGCGCGCAGGGCAGCCGCGACTTGAGCCAACGCCGGCGAAACACGAAGGGACGGCCGCCAACCCGATCTTCGCACCAGAACGCCACGCACCCGGCCGCCCAATGGTCAAGCAGCAAGCGCCGATCCTCGGCGGTGACCGGAAAGCGCGCCTCGGCGAGGCGGTCGACCGCCAGAACCCGGGCGCCGCCGCCGCGCCAAACCGCGGCCGGCAACGCCATTGCCATGCCGTTGGTAAACCGCACAAAGCCGCGCTGCTCGATGATCGCAAAGGTGTGCTCGGCCGGGAAGACGTTGAGATAGGTGTCGGCGGGCGAGCGCAGCCACCCACTCAGCATCAGCCCGGCGAAGGCGCGAAATTCGGGGCGGACATACCAGCTCGAGCTATTGGAGCGGATCGTCGCCCGGCCGTTGCGGTCGAATGCGCTGGTGATCGCCAGCAGCACCCCGACCGCTTTTTCGTCGCTTTCGACGAGATAGCCGTAACGCGACGTTCCGTCCGGAATATCGCGGCGCCGCAGCAGGTCGAGCGCCGCGTGCCAATGCTGTCGCGGCAGGCGGGGAAGCCTTCGCACAGGAGCTCAAGAATTGCCGCGATGTCGTCTGCGGTGATCGGGCGGCAGCGCAGACGCGGCGGCAACGCCCGTGGTGCCTCGCGGCCAACGGGCCGGGAACCGACCCTTGCTGGCGAGGCCATGGCGTTGGGCGAGGCGGGCGAATGCGCGTTTTGCACGTTCTCTCCTGTACCGGCGCGATCTTGTAACAGCGCGATTTCGCCTTGCGTCCGGCTTGCGATGTTGCGCGCGGCGCGGCGTGGCGCCAGGCCGCGCCTCCTACCCGCTTTCTTTTCGCATAGGCTCGCGGTCGGCGAGCGGATCTTTTGCCGGTGCGCGCGGCAGAGGGCAACTCCGGCAAGCAACAAAAGCCCGGCTATTTAACAAAAGCTTATCGAATAAACAAATCGCCGAACGACTTTGTGCGACCAGACTCGCCCAATCTCAGAAAAATAAACCCGCGACTTTGCGTGCGATGTCAAGGGACTGGTAACAATCGAAGAACGGCGACATAATAATGACTGTTGATCAATTAACGATCGCCGGGAGCCTCATGTTGGATATCAAAGCCGCCGTCATCGGTCAGTTTGAACAAGTCGCCCGCGAGCAGGGCAAGGCAATCGCCCAGTTATCGGACGGTCTGGTACTGCTCGATTCAGGCCTCGATTCGCTGTGTTTTGCGATCATTGTGGCGCGACTGGAAGATTCGCTGGGCTTTGACCCGTTCAGTGCGGATGAAGAGATCGATTTTCCGGTGACTCTGGGCGACTTCATCCGGTTTTACGAACGTGCCGCCAGCAGCGTCTAGCCCGGATTTCTCACCGAAGGTGAAGATCTGAGAGGCAGTCGGTCAAGATTCTCGCGGTGGCGGCGGATGATGTGGCGTGACAACTTTGGCGAGTCGTCATGGGCGCG
>JAJPIH010000472.1 GCA_021324875.1 Alphaproteobacteria bacterium | reverse complement strand
CGGTACCTTGTGGCGGGTTGTCTTGGTCTCGTGCTGGTTGCGACGTCAGTTATGGCGCAACCGAGGGGTAACCCCCACTCTCGCACCGACAGCCAAAGCCACCGCCCGCCATGGCTGGTGGTGATCGATCCGGGCCATGGCGGGATCGATCCTGGTGCGATCAGCGCCGATGGGGTGTACGAGAAGAACATCACCCTGGCGGTCGCGCTCGATCTCGCCCGCTTGTTGAAGGCAAGCGGCTCGTTTCGCGTTCGCCTGACCCGCGGTCGCGACCGATACGTCCCGCTGCACGAGCGGGTCAGCCGCGCCCGGGCAGCGCATGCCGACCTCTTTCTGTCGATCCACGCCGATGCGCTGCCCAACCCGGCGATGCGCGGATTATCGGTCTTCACGCTATCGCAGCAAGCGTCGGACCGCATCGCGGCGACCCTCGCCGCCAGCGAGAATCGCGACCCGGGGAGCGGGTCGTCCCTGCCCCGCCATCCGCCTGCCGTCCAGGCCGTGTTGATCGACTTGGCGCTCCGACAAACGGACAATCAGTCGCGCGAATTCGCCCACCAGATCGTGTTGTCACTCGGTCGTGAGGTACAATTATTGGACAACCCGCAACGTTCGGCCGGGTTTGTCGTATTGACCGCCCCCGACATACCTTCGGCGCTGGTCGAACTCGGGTGTCTGTCGAACCCGATCGAGGCCCAGCTGCTCCGTCGGCGCATCCACCAGCGTCGCCTGGCGCAGGGCCTGGCGGCGGCAATCGAGGCCTATTTCGCCCGTCGCCGCATTCCCGCCGAGGAGCGGTGTTGTATTGCGGCCGTACGGCTGTCTCATCATACACATGAGGCAACTGTCTCAGCGAAGTCATCTGTACCACTGGCGCGCCGGCAACTGTCTCGGCTGATTCAGTCGATCAATTAACGATTGCGCTTCAATGATTTGACGAAAATTTGCCGCAACCCGGACGTTGGCACGCCCTTTGCTGCTATCCTTCGCGGGCGACGGCCCAAGGGTTGCCGCCGACGGACGGGGCGAAGCTCGCAAATCTCCCCCGGCCGCGGACGGCAGATAGCGGGAACGCACCTTCAAACGGCGACAAGCACATTTTGAGATACGCGCACATTTCCAAGTGGTGGTGATCGCATCTTGCCGGCAACAGGGCTGGCAAGATGCCATCGCCTAACACTCTGAACGTCGCGGGCTCGACCAGCAGGTCGTCCAACCCCGCGTGCGCGGTCTAGGCTTCCGGACGTAACAGTCTGACCGTTGCGGGCAAAACCCGCAACAGCCGTTTTCGTCGCAGCGCCGCGGGACGGGGACAAGATCGCCCGCCCCGTCATGCTTTTACCATTTGTCGTCTGGCGAAATCGCAGCCAATATGAGGAGCTTAACAGACAGGGAACGATTTTCGGTCGATCTTGCCATCGGCGTAGCGGCGCGGGCCGCTTTTTGCCGGAATGGCAGGTTGACAGCAATGATCAATCTCTCTGTTGCGGCCCTGACCCGGGCTTGGCTGGTGGCCGTCATCGCGTCCCTGCTGTTGTGGCTCGGCTGCGCGGTGACGCAGGTGTGGAACAGCCAAGTCTATTTCGCCAACCTACAGCGCGCCTTGCAGCTCGTCGCCGACGGCCCGCCGCCGGCGATCGACCGCTGGAACTAGCCGCGCCCGCTTCAGGCGGCGCGGGCCGGCCACACCGGTTGGTGATAGCCAAGCGGCACCGACGGGCGCGCCCAGCGGGGCGGGGTCTCGGACAGGCGAACCGTTGGTCCGAGATGGCGCAGCCGCCCGGCCGGGGTATCGCTTTCGATCGACCACCGGTCGAGATCGGCCTGTGGGAATTCCGGCGGCACGTCGGTCAGCTCGCTAACCGGCACTTCGCCCAAACCGACCAGCCAGCGCCCGGTCTGGGCCAAAGAAATCCGCACCAGCCAGCTGCCGCCCTCGCGGGCGCGCCGCGCCAGCGCCACCATTGCGCCAAACGCCATCAGATACCCGGTCAAATAGTAGATCGCCGAAACCGGGTAGAATTGCGGCCCAGCTTCGGCACCCGGAAACAGCTCGCCCTGGCGCAGCGTGATGCCGCTGACATTCTGCACCACCGTGTCAAAGCCGCGTCGCGGCGCCCATGGCCCTTGATGGCTAAACGCACAGAGCGAGACATAGACGATACCGGGGCGCAACCGGGCCAGCGCTTCGGGCGACAAACCGCGACCGGCGAGCGTCCCCGGCCGATAACCCTGGCTGAACACGTCGCCCTCGCGGACCAGTTGCTGCAACCGCTCCAAATCCCGCGGCTCGCGCAGGTCGAGCCTTGCCGACAATTTGCCGTGACCCGTGTCGTATTCCTGATCGTCACGGGCGGCGATGTGGGGGGCCGTGATCTTCAGAACATCGGCGCAGTGCTCGGCCAAAGTACGGGCGCAAGTCGGGCCGGCGAGCACGCGGGTCAGATCGAGCACCCGGATGCCGGCCAGCGGGCGGTCGCCTTCGGGCAGCGGCTCGCGGGCGCTGTCGCCGATCTTGATGATCTCCAAAAGCGGCAATGAGGCGATCGTCATACCCTGTGGATGTCGCGCCCATTCCGCCATGCTGCGCACCATTCCGCCGGCGCCGCCGGCGGCGATGATCGCCTCCTCCAATTCGTGCGCATCCCAATTCGCCACCGCCCGCCGGACGGCATCGCGGTTTTCGTCGCAGCCGAGAACGCGCAGCGCCGCCGCGCGGTGATTGGGGAAATTGGCGTGGATGTAGCTCCATCGACCGTGCTTGGCCGGGTACATGCCCATCACCGGGTTGCGTTCGCCGCGCACCTTGGCGCCGTTGACCAGCAGGTAATTGCCGCTGCGCAATGAGGCGACGGCCTGAGGCAGAGCGACCGAGACCTGCTGTCGGCGCCCGCTGCGCAATTCCCACAGCTCGGCCGCGGCCAGCCCGGTGGCGGCGAGCGCCGCGGCGGCGGCCTTGCCGATGCGGAACGGGGTCGGCAACACCGGATCATCCCCGCCGGTGATCTCGACCTCTTTCGATCGTTCTTCCGGCCAGCCGGCGAGCGGCAGGATCGAGCGCAGCGCGTCATAAGCCATTATCATTCTCTCCCTTGTTTCCGGCGGCGCTTGCTTTGGCGCCCGGCGATGGCCGATGATGCCCCGAAACCACGCATCAGGGGAACGCCGATGAGCCAGGTCATGATCGTCGTCGAATTCGAGGTCAAACCCGAGCATCGCACTCAATTCGTCGAACTGATGCGCAATCACGCGCGGCGTTCGCGCGGTGATGACGGTTGTCTTCAATTCGATGTGATGCTTCCCGCAGGTGACGACACTCACATCTTTCTGGTAGAGAAATGGCGCGATCAGGCGGCGCTTGACGAGCATGCAAAGGGGCCGATGCCCGGCGCCACCTATAGAGATTGGATTGTCAGCCGAAAAGTTGCTCGCGGCGCACCCGCCGACTGACCCGGTAGCGGGTGCGCGGGCCAACCCAGGGAGGGCCCGCAATGAGGCTCGCACGGCGCACCGCCGCCGTTTTAGTCACGGCTTTGGTCATTGTCATTGCCGCAGGCATGGCGGTCGCCAGCGCCTCGGGGATGCCGAGCTTTACGCCGAAACCGGCAAAATCCGATGCGGAAACGGCACCGCCGGCGGAAATTCAGGCGCTGTTGAATCTGCTTGCCGATCCCAAGGTCCAGGCCTGGATCGATAAGCAGAACAAGGCCGCGCCGGCGCCGCCGCCGCCAAAGGCGCAAGACCAATCTCCGCAGCAAATGATGGCCGCGCATGTCGAGGCGATGCGCGAGCACATCAACGCGATGGTCGATGTGGTCCCGACCTTGCCGGCCGAATACGCGCATGCCGGCGAGGTGTTCAACAACCGGCTGGGCGATCGCCGGCCGGGGCGCATCTTTGGCCTGATCGCCGGTTTTGTGGCGCTGGGCTTCGGCGCCGAGGGCCTGTTTTGGCTGGCGACAAAGCGGTTGCGGCGGCATCTCGAGGCGCTTCCGGTCGAGACCGTCGGCGAGCGATTGCGCCTGATTGCCGAACGGGCGCTGTTTGCATTGGGTCTGGTGGTGGCCTATGCCGTTGGCAGCATCGGCGCCTTTCTGTTCTTCCGCTGGCCCGGACTGCTGCGCCAGATCGTGCTCGGCTATCTGATTGTGTTTTTGGCAGTGCGCATGGCCGCGGTGCTCGGCAAATTCCTGCTGGCGCCGCGAAACGAGCGCTTTCGCGTGATCCCGATGGACAGCGCCGCGGCGCGGTTTTGGTATGTGCGGTTAAAAATCCTGGTCGGCTGGCTCGTATTCGGGCTGGTCACCCGCGGCGTCGAGCAGACACTCGGGATCTCGCCGGCGGCGGTTAATGTGGTCGGGGCGGTGCTTGGCTTTTTGTGGCTGGCGCTGCTGCTCGAAGCCATTTGGCGCCGGCCGCCTGAACACGCCGGGGCCGAAAGCCGCGATCCCGGCCAAACCCGGCATATGAGCCGGGTCAAACTGAATGCATTGCTGACCTTCGCTCTTGTCGTGTTGTGGGGGCTGCGGGTTGCCGGCGCGATGCCGGCGTTCTGGCTGCTCGCGGTTGTCATCCTCTGGCCGATCGCCGACCGCATTGCCCGGCGCGGGGTGGAACATGTTTCGCGCCCGCCCGGAGCGACCGCGCCCAACGCGGGGCCGAACCTGTTGACGGTGGCTTTGGAGCGCGGCTTTAGGGTCGTGATGATTATCGCCGCGCTGGCGGTGCTGGCCTGGGGCTGGGGCATCGACCTCGAACGCCTGACCGCGCAGGAAACGATGATGACGCGTCTCACGCGCGGCGCGTTGAGTGCGGTCGCCATTGCGCTGATCGCCGACTTTACCTGGCAGATCGCCAGGGCCGCGATCGACACTAAACTCGCCGATACGAGAGAGCTGGGTTCGCCAAATTCCGACGAGGCGCGGCGCCGGGCGCGGCTGCACACGCTGTTGCCGATCTTCCGCAACGTGCTGTTTGTGGTCGTGGTCGTGGTTGCGGCGATGATGGCGCTGTCGGCGCTGGGCGTCGAAATCGGGCCGTTGATCGCCGGCGCCAGCGTGATCGGCGTGGCGATCGGCTTTGGCGCCCAGACCATCGTGCGCGACGTAATCTCCGGGATGTTCTACCTGCTCGACGACGCGTTTCGGGTCGGCGAATACATCCAGAGCGGTCACTATAAGGGCACGGTCGAGGGCTTCAGCATCCGCTCGGTGCGGCTGCGCCATCAGCGCGGGCCGGTGTTCACCGTGCCGTTCAGTTTGCTCGGGGCGGTCGAAAACATGAGCCGCGACTG
>JAJPIH010000248.1 GCA_021324875.1 Alphaproteobacteria bacterium | reverse complement strand
TCGGTGTGGTGGACATAGCTGCCGCCGGTCACCAGCGTCACCGGCTGCTTGCCGGCGTTGATCAGGTCGGGATCGACCTCGTTGGCCCCGGGCGCCGGCCCGACGCCGAGGATGCCGTTCTCGCTGTGCAAGACGATCTCACGGTCGGCCGGTATATAGTCGGCGACCATGGTCGGCAATCCGATCCCGAGATTGACATAGGCGCCGTCGGCGAGGTCCTGGGCGGCGCGCCAGGCGATTTGGCGACGGTTGAGCGGCATCGGTTTCCTCCTCGGATCACGCGTTCAAGACTTGTTCTGCTCGACGGGGGGCGCCGCCGGCGCCCGCGATGCGGCGAACCGCGGCATCACCTCCTCGCACAGCAGCCGCATCGCGTTCAGCACGTTTTGGTGCGGGATCAACCCGCCGCAATTCAACTCGGCGAGGATGCCGCACAGCCCGATCTCGCGCTGCAGCGCCGCGAGCTTGGCGGCCACCGTCGCCGGCGTGCCCACCAAAAGATTGGTTTCGCGCGCCGCCTCATAGCTGCGCCGGCGCAATTCATGGACGCGTTGCATGCGCCGCTCGGCGGTCACCGGATCGACCAGCCGCGCCGCACCCTCGAGCAAATTTGCCTGCTCGTGGTAGAAATGCATGATGCTGGCCCTGGATTCGCTAACCGCGCGTTCCTCGGTCTCGGCGAGATAGGTCGGGGCCGAGACATAGACCGGTCCGCGGCCGGGATAACCGGCCGCCTCCCAGCCCTGCTGATAATGGCGCAGCTGGCCCGCCAGATCCGACCAGCTGGTGTGCCGGACCGAGGCAAAGACCGGCGCGCCGCGCCGCCCGATCGCCGGAAAGGTGTCGGGGGTGCTGGCGGCGATGCGGATCGGCGGATGCGGTTTCTGGAACGGCTTTGGGGTGACGCTGACCTCGTTGAAGCGGTGAAAGGCGCCTTCGTAGGAGAAAACCGGCTCGGTCCAGGCGCGCTGAATTATGTCGAGAATTTCGCGAAAACGGGCCTGGCTCTCGGCATAGGACACGCCATAGGCGGCGTAGGTTTGCGCAACACCGCTGCGCCCGACCCCAAAAATGAGCCGCCCATGGCTCAACTGGTCGACGGTGGCCGCCTCTTCGGCAAGGCGCAGCGGGTGGCACAATGGCAGCACCTGCACCGCGATGCCGATCTTGATCCGCCGGGTGCGGGCGGCGATGGCGCTGGCGACGCTGAGCGGCGCCGACAACAGCGAGCGCCGCGGCTCGAAGTGCAATTCGGCGAGCCACATCACATCGAGGCCGAGGCGCTCGGCGGCATCGACCTGTTCCATCGCCTCGTCAAAGGCTTCGCTCTCCGAGCGGCCGGGAAGCGACGGAAACTCGTGAAACATGCCGAATTCCATAAACGGCCCTCGATCGCGGCAGCACGCAGCAGCCAGCCTAGCCAACCCGTCCGGGCAAAGCCAAGCGTGATCGCAGCCCGCGCGCCGGCAATCGGGATCGGCGCGGCTCGAACCTTATCGGACCTGACCCGGGACCGGATTGTTGCAGGCGCTGGCCCGGACCACGCACTCGCCGGCATTGCCTTTTTTGCAATCGGCAAGCGCGGCCAGGCGCGCTTCGGCCACGGTCTTGCGCGCCGCAGCACCGATATATTTGCCGTTGGCGGTTGCGGCGAGCGCGGCGCAGGCTATGGTCGGTTTGATGACCAGCTGGCAGCCGCTGGCGCCGCATTCGCTCAGCGCTTTGGCGGCGGCGTCTTTCGCGGTTGGCTGGTTCCACACCCATCCGGCCTTGCCTTTTTCTCGATCCCAGGCGATCGCGCCAAAGCCGGCCGCCGCCGGAAGCGCCGGCAACAGGGCAAAGCCAAACGCAAACAAGGCAAGGACGGCCCACAATCGACCACGCATTGGTCCCCTCTCGCGATTATCCGGATGACATAAATTACACGACGCCCTTGTCGCGCAACGCCGCCAGATCGGCAGCGGTCACGCCGAGGCGGCCGAAAATCTCGGTATTGTGCTCGCCGAGCTTGGGTGCCACCGCCCGCACCCGGATTTCGTCGGCGATGCGGATCGGGGTGCGGATATGCGGCACCGCGCCGAGTTCGGGGTCGCTCGCATATTGCACGAGTTCGCGGTGGCGGACCTGCGGGTCGGCAAACATTTGCGCATAATTGTAGACCGGACCGCAGGGCACGCCGGCCTCTTCGAGTACCGCGACCCAATGCGCTGTCGTGTTTGTCGCCAATACCGCCTCGATGACCGCCTCGAGCGCGGCCCGGTTCTGCAGGCGCGCGGCATTTGTCGCAAAACGCGGATCCGCGCCCCATTCGGGGTGACCGAGGGCGGCCGCACAGCGCTGCCAGATCGCCTCGCCCGCCGCCCCGATCATCAGATAGCCGTCTTGGGTCTTCATGCGCTGATAGGGCGCGTTTTGCCGGTGCCGCGAGCCTTGGCGGGTCGGCTCCTGCTGGTCGGCGAGCCATTGCGCGCTGGTCCATGAGCTGAAGCCGATCGCGGTTTCCAGCAATGAGCATTCGACCAGCCGACCCTCGCCGGTGCGCTCGCGCTCGTAAAGTGCGGCAAGGATGCCTTGCACCGCCCACATGCCGGTGCCGAGGTCGCAGATCGGCAGCCCGACCGAAATCGGCGGCCCGTCCGGCTCGCCGGTCACATGCATGATGCCGCCCATGCCCTGCGCGATCAGGTCAAAGCCGCCGCGTCCGGCATAGGGGCCGTCATAGCCCAGACCCGAGAGCTGCGCATAGATCAGCCGCGGATTGCGGCGACGCAAATCGTCATAGCCGAGCCCCGCCCGCGGCATCACATTCGGCCGGTAATTCTCGACCAGCACATCGCTTTGTTCGACGAGGCGCACAAACAACGCCCGGCCTTCCGCCTGTTTGTAGTCGAGCGTGACCCCCTTTTTATTGCGGTTGATATAGCGGAAATAAGGGTTGCGTTCGCTGCCGTCACCCCAGGCGCGCACCGCATCGCCCCGGCCCGGGCGCTCGATCTTGACGACCTCGGCGCCCATATCGGCGAGGATCATCGTGCAGAACGGTCCCGCCATATGCTCGGTCAAATCGAGGACTTTCAGCCCGGCGAGCGGACCGGAATTGTCAAGGCTGTCCGCCATCCTTTGGACACTCCGCTGCAGCGCGAGCCTATTTTAGCAGAAGCTCGGCATTGGACTTCATCGGCAAACATCAGAACAAGGTTGGATCGCCCGCAATCCCGCCGTTCGGCCGCGGGCGGATAATCTCTACACGCGATCGATAGTCGGCAGGCGGTAGCGGTCTTGCGGATCGTCCCAGCCCTTGAAATTGGGTTTGCGCTTTTCGGCAAAGGCGGCGCGCGATTCGAGCAGGTCGCTCTTGGCGCCGTGCTCTTTGAGCGCGGCGGCGAGCCGCTGCTGGGCCGGGCTCGGAGCGGGGCGCATCTGGCGCATCATATGCACGGTGTTGACGCGCGAGGCAGGCGGCAAGGTCAGCAAATGCTCGGCCATCGCCAGCGCCGCCGGGATCAGCTCCTCCGGCTCGACGAGGCGGTTCAAGAACCCGATCTGATAGAACCGCTCGGCGGTAAAGCGAAAGCCCAGCGCCATCTCCATCGCGATCGGATAGGGCAGATTGGCGATATGTCCGTGGTTGTAGCCGCCCAACAGCCAGCGCTTGGCCTCGGACACCTCGAAAATTGCGCCTGTGGCCGCGACCCGCAAATCGGTGCGCTCGACCAGCATAAAGCCGCCTCCCATGGCATAGCCGTTGACCGCGGCGATGACCGGCTTTTCGAGCGCCCCGCTCATGAACGGATCCTCGATCGCCGGCCGGCGCCCGCCCGGCTGCCCGGCGGCGAGCGATTCCTTCATGTCCTCGCCGGCGCAAAAGGCGCGCCCCGAGCCGGTAAAGATCGCCACTTCGAGATCGTTCGAATGGCGGAATTCGGTCCAGGTTTCGGCGAGCCGGGTGCGCATTTCGTGGTTGAGCGCGTTCAACCGCTCGGGGCGGTTCATGCGCACAACCAGTACTTGTCCGTGACGTTCGGTTTCGACGACGGCCATGTGAGTGTCCCTTTCGCAAATCCGTGCCGTGGCGATATCGGCGCTCAAGCTAGCACCCGGCGGGCGGCGGCGGCGAGGCGTTAAACCGTGCCGCCAGCCGGCGACGTCCGCGCGGGCGCTCTGCGGCGCAACATGCTAATTTCGGCGCATGGGCCCCGCGCGAGGAAATCATGGCCGGTGAGATCGAACAACTGGCGGCGTTTGTCGCCGCGACCCGCTGGGAGGAGATACCGCCCGCGGTCCAGCACCACGCCAAATTGGTTGTGCTCGACACGGTGGGGGTGATCCTGGCCGGATCGTCGCGGCCCGAAGTCGCCGCCCTGCGCGCCCGACTGCTCGGCGACAGCGGCGGAGCCAGCGCTTTGGCGCGCGGCGCCACCGTCTTTGCCCCGGGCTGGGTCAGGACCGATCCGCGCAGCGCCGCTTTGCTCAACGGCATCGCCGGCCGCGCCATCGAATTGTGCGAGGGGCTGCGCCTGGTCTCGGGTCAGGCGGCGCTGCAGATCCTGCCCGGGGCGCTTGCGGTCGGCGAGCATGCCGGCCGCTCCGGGCGCGAATTGCTGGCGGCGTTTGTCGCCGGCTACGATATCGCCGCGCGCCTCGCGCATGGCTTCACGCCGCGGCCCTTGGCTCATCAGAACGGGCAGGTGTCGCTGCTCGCCGCGGCGGCGGCGGGGGCGCGTCTGCGCGGGCTCGACGCCGCCGGGATCAGCGGTGCTATGCGTTGCGCGGCGGTGCTGATGCTGACCCCGAGCTATCAGAATGCCGTGGCCGGTGCCACCGCACTCAATGTTGCCGGCGGGATGAGCGGGTTTGCCGCGGCGTTGGCGCCGGATCTGGCGGCGGCCGGGTTCACCGCCCGGCCCGACGCCATCGAAGAAGCGCTCGCCGATCTCGTCGGCGACGGCTTCACCGCCGCGCGTCTGCTCGACGGGCTCGGCT
>JAJPIH010000463.1 GCA_021324875.1 Alphaproteobacteria bacterium | reverse complement strand
TGAATGCCGGGCGCGCCTATCGCAGCATGATGATCGCGGAATTGTGGAATACGATCGCCGCCGGCCGCGAAACCACGCTCGAACAGCGCACCCGCTGCCGATTGGCCGCCGTTTACGCCGCCGACAGCGCCCGCGCGGCGATGGATCTGGTCTACCGCCACGGGGGCAGCACGTCGTTTATGCGGTCGAGCCGCCTCGCCGAGTGTTGGCGCGATCTCCACGTCGTCGGTCAGACGGTGACCATCGCGCCGGAGTGGTATCCGATCGGCGGCAAGGTCTATCTCGGCCTCGATCCCGGACCGCGCCTGCGCTGACCGCAGCCATGGGCGAGCGTGCCCGGGCGGGATTGGGGCGGGCCGGCGATATCGCGGGACGGCCCTGCCGGCGACGCAGGTTTGCATGAACGGGATCGCCGCCGCGCTCGGCGTCGGGCTGCACGGCCTCGCTTTCGCGATGGTGCTGTACCTGATCTCGGTCGGGCTGTCGGTGACGATGGGCATGATGGGTTTTGTCAACCTCGCGCATGGCGTCTTTGCCATGGCGGGCGGCTACATCGTGACCAATCTGATCAACCGCTATGGCGTCTCACTGCCGCCGGCCATTGCCATGGCGGCCGTGGCGGTGGCGGTTTTGAGCCTGCCGATTGAACGCCTGCTTTATCGCCGGCTTTACGGCGGTGACGAACTCGACCAGGTGCTGCTGACGATGGGGCTGGTGTTCATGTCGGGCGCCGCGGCGCAGTATCTGTTCGGGGCATTGCAGCAACCGCTGCGCTTGCCGCCGGCGCTCAGCGGCGGGTTGAGGGTGGGCATCGCCGAGGTTTCCGCCTATGACGCGATGTTGATCGTGTGCGGGGTGGTTTTGGTGACCGGATTGTGGCTGGGGGTCGAGCGCAGCCGCTTTGGCGCCAAGATCCGGGCGGCGGTCGACAATTTGCGGATGGCCCAGTCGCTCGGCATCGACACCTCGCGGCTCTTCAGCCTGACCTTTGCGCTGGGCAGCGGGTTGGCGGCGCTCGGGGGCGGGCTCGGCGCCGCACTGATCACGATCTCGCCCGGCTATGCGCTCGACAACCTTGTCTATTTCCTGGTCGTGGTTGCGCTCGGCGGTCTCGGCAATATCCGCGGGCCGTTTTTCGCAGCCTTGCTGATCGGATTGGCCGACAGCGCCTGCAAATACCTGATCCCGCAATTCGGTGCGTTTTTGATCTACGCGATGACGATGGCGATCCTGCTGTGGCGACCGCGAGGTTTGTTCGGACGCGTCTGAGGCGGCGCTTGCCGGCCGTGCCGACCGACGCGTCCGCGGCGATCACGGCGCATGTTTGGCGGCACCGCTATCGCGCCCACGAAGCGCTGCCCTGGGCGGTCGCGCTCGCCGCCTATTTCGCATTCCCCAATTATCTACCGCTTGCCGCGCAAACCCTGGCAACGATCCTGTTTGCCCTGTCGGCCGACCTGGTGCTGGGCTACGCCGGCATCGTGACCTTGGGTCAGGCGGCGTTTTTTGGCACCGGCGCCTACACCGCCGGGATCCTTGCCGCCCATGGTTGGGGCGAGCCGCTGAGCGGATTGCTTGCCGCGGCGGTGGTGGCGGCGGCTGTCGGTTTGTTGAGCGGGCTTATCATTCTGCGCAGCAGCGGGCTGACGCTATTGATGCAAACCCTCGTGGTCGCCGCGCTGCTGCATGAGGCGGCAAACAAGGCCAGCGCGATCACCGGCGGCGACGACGGATTGCAGGGCATGCAGGTGTGGCCGATCTTCGGGCGTTTCGAATTCGGGCTGTTCGGCCGTACCAGCTTCTTTTATTGCCTGATTGTGCTGTTTTTGTGCTGGCTCGGGGTGCGGCGTCTCGTTCATTCGCCGTTCGGCCGCTCGCTGACCGGCATCCGCGAAAATGTGGTGCGCATGCATGCGATCGGCGCGCCGGTCTTTGTTCGCCGGCTCGTCGTCTATACGATTTCGGCCGGCTTGGCCGGGATCTCGGGCGCGCTGATCGCCCAAACCACCGGTTTTGTCGGGCTCGACTCGCTCAGTCTCGAACGCTCCGGCACGGTATTGATCATGCTGATTATCGGCGGGGTCGGCCGCCTCTATGGCGCGTTTGTCGGCGTACCGCTTTACATGGTCGCGCAAGACCGGTTCTCGTCGATCGAGCCTGTCTATTGGTATTTCTGGATCGGGCTTTTGATGGTCTTGCTGGTTAGCTTCGCCCGCGGCGGCGTGCTCGGTCTGTGCGATCGGCTATGGCGGCGCGCTCGGGGGCGGCGATGAGCGCCGCCGCGGCGCTCGAAACGCGCCGGCTCAGCAAAAGCTTCGGTGCGCTCACGGTCGCCAACGGGATCGATTTCCGGCTCGAGCGCGGCGCGCGGCAGGCGCTGATCGGTCCCAACGGCGCCGGCAAAACCAGCTTTGTCAATCTGGTCACCGGCGCCCTGGCACCGGATGCCGGCCACATCCATCTCGACGGCGCCGAGATCACCGCTTTGGCGCAGGCCGCGCGCGTCAAGCGTGGGCTGGTGCGCACCTTTCAGGTGACGCAGCTGTTCCGGGGCCTGAGTGTCCTCGAAAATGTCACTCTCGCCGTGTGTGAGCGGCGCGGCATCGGCGGCGATATGTGGCGGCCCGTCGGGCGCCACCGCGAAGCCGTCGAGGAGGCCTATGCATTGCTCGAACCCTTGGGATTGGCCGCGGATGCCGCACGGCCGGTCGCCACCCTCGCCTATGGCCACCAACGCCTCGTCGAGATCGCGATAGCGCTCGGCCTCGCGCCCAAGGTGCTGCTCCTCGACGAGCCCGCCGCCGGTGTGCCGTCAGGCGAGACCGGCCGGATTATCGCGGCGGTCGAAAGCTTGCCTGCCGACATCGCTGCACTGATCATCGAGCACGACATCGATCTGGTTTTCCGCCTGGCGCAGCGCATTACGGTGCTGGTGCAAGGGCGGGTATTGGCCGAGGGAGCGCCCGAGCAGATCGCCGCCGACCAGGCCGTCAGACGGGTCTATCTGGGCGAGCGGGACCGGCGATGAGCGAGCCTGGCGCATTGGTGCTGACCGACGTCGCGGCCGGCTATGGGGAGACCACCGTCTTGGAGGCGATCGGGCTCGATCTGCCCGAGAGCGCGAGCCTCGCGGTGCTTGGCCGCAATGGCGTCGGCAAAACGACGCTGCTGGCGACGATCATGGGCCACACCCGGTTGCGCAGCGGCTCGATCCGGTTTGCGGACCGCGAGATCGGGACGATGTCGTCATTCCGCCGGGCTCGTCTGGGCATCGGTTTTGTGCCGCAGGAACGGGAAATCTTCCGCTCGCTGACGGTAACCGAAAACCTGCTCGTGGCGGCGCGCGCCGGACGCTGGTCGATGGATGCGGTCTACGGTCTGTTCCCGGCGCTCGCCGAACGTCGGCATCATCGCGGCGACCAGCTTTCCGGCGGCGAGCAGCAGATGCTGGCGATCGGCCGCGCGCTGATGGGCAATCCGACATTGCTGCTGATGGATGAGCCGTTCGAAGGGCTGGCGCCGGTGATCGTCGACACATTGCTGGCTGCGTTCGAGCGGTTGAGGCGCGAGGAGCGGCTGGCGCTGATCCTGGTCGAGCAGCATGCCCGTCTCGCCCTCGAGCTGACGGGTCAGGCCATCGTGCTTGATCGCGGCCGCATTGTTTTCACCGGCGCCAGTCATGATCTGCTGGCCGCGCCGGACCGGCTGGCCGCACTGATCAGTGTCGCGGCCGATCGCCCCGGCGCTATTCGGTGACCGGGGCAATCTGGTCGAGGGCAAGCCCGCGGGTTTCGCCGCCGATCCGGGTCACGGCGTAAGCGGCGATGGCGAGCATCACCGCGATCCCGGCCATCACATAACCAAAGCCGTAACCGGCGACGACGCCGATGATCGGAAAGGTGACGGCCGAACCGATCCGGCCGCCGGCTTGCGCCAGCCCGAACCCCGAGGCGCGGGCATTCGACGGGAACACTTCGGAGGTGAAAATCTGCATCGAATTGCCGGCCAGCTGGGTGAAAAATGTCATCGCAAAGCCGATCGCCAGCACCATCGCGTCCGACCGCGAGAAATAGAATAGAATCGACAACACCGTCGCGAGCGCGAATGCAGTGACCGCGGTCGGCAGCCGGCCATAGCGCTCAAGCGCGTACATCATCAACAGGCTGCTGGTCGGAAAAGCCAGCTGGATCGTGAAGACGAAGGCGAGCGATTTGGTGATCGTGAAACCGCGCTCGGCGAGGATGTTCGGCAGCCATCCGCCAAGCCCGACCGCGGCGCTAAAAAACGCAAAAAAACAGATCATCGCCGCGATGATGCGGCCGCTGTAGCGGCGAAAGACGACCATCATCGGATCACTGCGGATGTCGGAGAGGGCGTCGGCGATCAGCGTCTCCCCCGCCGGCGGCCGCCCGAGACCCATCCGATCAAGCTGGTCGAGCGCTTCATCGCCGCGGCCGTGGGTTACAAGCCAGCGCGGCGACTCGGGCAGCCGAAAACTGGCGGCAAAGACGGCAAGCCCGCCAAGGCCAATCACGATCCATACCCCGCGCCAACCGACCGTGTCGCGCAAGGCCAGCGCCAGCAATGTGCCTAGCGGCCAGACACAGGCGCCGCCGACAAATTGCATGAAGGCGGTGACGCGGCCGCGGATGCGCTTTGGCGAATATTCCGCGGCATAGGCAAAGCAGAGCGGAGCGGCCGACCCTAGCGCCACCCCGGCCGCAAATCGCCCGATCACCAGCCATCCGATCGTCGGCGCCAGCGCCGCCGCGATCGTGATCACGCTGTAAGAGAGAACCGCAGCCTGAAAGACCGCCTTGCGCCCGAACCGATCGGTGAACTCACCTTGCCCGAGCGCGCCAAGAAACAGACCCAGAAGGGTGGCGCTGCCGACGCTGCCGATCCCGGCCGGGGTCGCGAAATGGGTGCGGACCATATCCGGCACCAGCGAGCCGAGGATGATAAAGTCGATCACGTCGAAAAACAGGCCGGCGCAGATGATCGCCAAGACTTGCTTGTGCACCGGCCCCATGCGCGCATTGTCGAGCGTCTCGTCGACATAGGCCACGATCGATCGCGCCATCCATTATCCTCCCTGTTTGTCTTGTGTTTTCCCGATCACATCGAACTTCGTGCGGGGCCGGTAACAACGAAAGGGGCCCCCTTCCCTTCTCGCTATCGAAAGCGCGAAGGGCCGCTATACCTGGGCGGGGCGGGACCGAAGCGAGCGCTAAGCGCGTTCTTATTTGACGGCGGAAAAGGCGGTCGGTTGCAGGATATAGTTTTCGACGCGGGCGACGATCGGGCCGTTTTTCTCGGTTTCCGCCCGTTTTGTGATCCATTCCGGATCAGCCTGAAACGCGTTCCATTTCCGCTCGCGATCCGCCAGCGATTCCCATTTCAGCAGGTAGTGCAGCGTCTGGTTTGACTCACCGATGGCCGTCGTCCAAAAGCCGGCCTGCTCGATGCCGTGCCTTTTCCAGATGCCGAGCGTGATCGTGTCAAAGCGTTTGAGCAGGTCGGGTAGACGGCCCGGTGTGCAATGATAGATGCGCAGTTCATAAAGCATGGTCTTCTCCTTGTTCCCGCTCCCGCGGCGCAAGCGCAGACGGGATTGGGGAAGGCGATGGGCTACTCCAGAACCGTCGCCGTGGGTTGAGGCGCCGGCGTGGCGCCTCACAGACAGGCGCGGGAGGCGATGCCACCGGGAGCCCCAACTGGGCAACCGGTAGCGGGCAGCAATGCTATTTCACCGCCGAGAAGCTGGTTGGCTGCAAAATGCAATTGCTGATCGAGGCGACAATCGGGCCGTTTTTTTCGGTCTCGGCGCGTTTCTGGATCCATTCGGGATCGGCCTGGAAGGCGGCGAATTTCTGGGTGCGCTCCTCGAGCGATTCCCATTGCAGCATGTAGTAGAGATCCTGGTTTGACGGACCGATCGCGACCGTCCAGAACCCGGCCTGACGGATGCGATGTTTTTCCCATAACGGCAATGTGATCGTGTCGAAGCGCTTGATCAGGTCGGGGAGCCGTCCCGGCACGCAGTGATAGATGCGCAACTCGTAGATCATCGTTCTTCCTCCTCGGGCGCGGGTGGCGGGGTGACGTCAAAGAATGCAGCCTTCGGCGAGGCGACCGCAAGCACCGCGATCGAAGCTCGGCTTCAGCCGAGGTGGGCTTCGACCCAGGCGGCGGCGTCGAGCAAGGCCTCGTCGCGGAGCCGCGCACCGACCAGCTGGATGCCGAGCGGCAACCCCTTGCCGCCGGTCCCGGCCGGCAAGGTCAAGCACGGCGTCCAGGCCAGGGTCCAGATCGCGTTGAACCGCGCATCACCGGTCGAAGCGAGCCCTTCGGGCGCCTCGCCGACCGCACTTGGCGCCAGCAGCACGTCGCACTCGTCGAACACCTCGTCAAGCCGAGCGCGAAACGCTTCGGCCGCCTCGATCGCCGCGATATAGGCCGCGAGCGGCAGGGCGCGGCCCGGCTTCAACAGACCGTCGCGCAACGCTGCGCTCAATTTTTCGCCATGCGCCTCGTATTCGTAGGCGTAGTTGCGCGCCGCTTCGAATTCGAAGATGCGGCGATGCTGGTCGAGGATGTCGGGCGGCGCCGGCGCGACCTCGGCGACCGTGGCGCCGGCGGCGGCGAGGCGTGCGGCGGTGCGTTCGAGCAGTGCCTGCGTCTCGGCGCTGGCCTGGTCCCAGGCCGGGGTGCGGCAAAAGCCGATGCGCGGCGCATTGGCGGTGCGGTCAATGGCTTGCCGCGGCTGCCTCAGCAGCACCGCCCGCAGCAGTGTAAGATCGTCGAGGCTGCGGCAGATGATGCCGAGGGTATCGAGGTTGTGGCATTGCATCTTGATGCCGACCCGGCTCATTTCGCCAAATGACGGCTTGTAGCCGATTACCCCGCAAAATGCCGCCGGGCGGATGGTCGAACCGCCGGTTTGCGTGCCGAAGGCGACCGGCACCTGGAAATCGGCGACGGCCGCGGCCGAGCCGCTCGACGAGCCGCCGGGGGTGTGGGCCGGATTGTGCGGATGCACGGTCTCGCGCGGGTGGCGGTTGGCGAATTCGGTGGTGACCGTCTTGCCGAGGACCACCCCGCCGGCGATGCGTGTCAGCGCAACGCAAGCGGCATCGGCAAACGGGCGGTTGCCGGCATAGATCGGTGAACCGTGCTGGGTCGGCATGTCATAGGTATCGATGACGTCCTTGACCCCGACCGGGACACCCTTCAGCAGCCCCGGCCGACCGTCGCGGTCGCGTGCCCGGGCCTGGGCCAGGGCGAGTTCGCGATCGAGCCACACCCAGGCCTTGACCGCGCTGCGCGCGGCGATCCGGTCGAGGCAATCGTGAACCAGCTGCTCGGCGCTGAGTGTGCCGGCCTCGAGACGGGCCACCGCCTCGCTCGCACTCAATCGTTCGGCGCCGCTCATCGTACCTCTCCTTGGCCAAGGCGGCTTTCAACCCAGCCGCCGACCGCCAGCAGCCGCTCATCGTGATGTCGCCTGCCGACCAGCTGGATGCCGACCGGCAAACCATCGGGTCCGCGCCCGGCCGGCAAGGTCAGACAGGGCATCGCCAGTTGCGTCCAGGCCTGATTGAACAGCGCCGAGCCCGTGTCGGCGAGCCCGCGCGGCGCCTGGCCCGGCGCCGGCAGGGTCAGGATCGCGTCGAATTCGCCGGCCCATCGCCCCGCCGCGACGCGCGCTCTTTCCTGGGCGCGGGCGGCGGCGCGGAACGCGCCCAGCGTCAGCTCGCGCCCGCGCGCAATCTTCTGCTCGCGCAG
>JAJPIH010000090.1 GCA_021324875.1 Alphaproteobacteria bacterium | reverse complement strand
GGCGTTCAAAAAGATGGTCGCCGACTATGAGAAAATGAGCGGCAACACGATCGAATACAGCATTGTCCCGTTTGCCGCGATGCGCCAGAAGGAAATCGCGGCGGTAACGAGCGGTGTTGTTCCCGATGTGATCAATGTTGGCGATTATTACTTCGCGGTTTTATCGGCTTGGAAAGACCAGCTGGAAGATCTGAGCGACGTTATTGAGACGCAGAAATCGGAATTCGCGGCGACTCCGCTCAGCACCGTCTATGCCTATAACAATACGACAAAAAAACGCAGCTATTACATGATCCCGCATCGTATCGCGGTCGTACCGTTTCACATTTGGCGATCGCTGCTCGACAAGGCCGGCTACAAGCCCTCTGATATTCCGAAGACCTGGGACGCTTTTCTCGATTTCTTCAAGCCGATGCAGGACAAGCTGCGGGCGCAAGGCATGCGCAACGTCTATGACATGAGCCTTATGATCAGCGCGGTCGGGTTTGATTGCATCTTTACGTATGTTCATTTCAATATCGCTTATGGCGGGCAGAACATCGTCACCCCGGACGGCAAACTGCACACCGACGATCCGCAGGTGCGCGAGGCCGTGATCAAAACCGTCGAAAAGTTGAGCGACACCTATAACAAGGGCTTTATCCCGGCCTCGGCGCTGAACTGGAACGACAACGACGACAACAACGCCTTCCATTCCAAGCTGGTGGCCATGGATTTTGACGGCACGATCTCGACCGAGGTGGCGCTGTGGAACGACAAGGAGGCGTATAACGATATCCTGACCCTCGGTCTGCCGCTCAGCAACGAGGGCAAGCCGTTGCCGAGCGTGATCGGCGCGGCCACCGCGGTGGTCCCCAAGGGGGCGAAAAACATCGAGGTGGCAAAGGAATTCCTCAAATATTCGATCGAGCCGAAAATACTGGCCGGTTACTTGAAGGTCGGGCTCGGCCGCTTTCTGCCGCCAATGCCGTCGATCGTCAACAACGACAAGGAATTCTGGCTCGATCCGAAAAACGAGCCGCTTTACGCCTATACCAAGCAGGGTGTGTTCGGCCCGACCGTGCCGCCCTATGAGGTATACAACCCGGCGCGCGCCCAGGTCAGCAGCGAGCACGTCTTTGCCCTCGCCGGGATCGACGTGATCCGCAACGGCATGACGCCGCAGGCGGCGGTTGACAAGGCCTTCAAGCGGACCGAGGAGATCTTTGCCCAATACCCGATTGTGCAAAGCTGATCGGGCGGCGGGACGCGGCGCCGAGAGCCGCGATCGGCCGGCCGCCGGGGCGCGCATGTGTCTCCAGCGGCCGCGCCCAGTGTGATAAAATTGCCGCCCCCGGCAACCGCCCCGGCGCCGCCGGAAAAACAAACGCGCCGGGCCCGAACAGGAAGGACAGCAGCATGACTACACCGACACGGCGATCCGTGCTGCGCGGCTCGCTGGCGCTGGCTGCCGCCGGCGCTTTGGCGCGGCCGCATATCGCCAACGCGGCGGCCACCACCGCGACGGTATGGTGGGCGCAGGGCTTCATCCCGGAAGAAGATGCGGCGTTCAAACAACTCGTCGCCGATTATGAAAAGGCGAGCGGCAATACGATCGAATACAGCATCGTGCCATTCGCCCCCGAACGTCAAAAGATCATTTCGGCGGTGACGAGCGGCGACGTCCCCGATCTGTTCCAGAATAACCCCGGCGAAATCATCGCGTTGTTCGCCTATCAGGACAAGCTGGTCGATGTCAGCGATGTGGTCGAAACCCAAAGAGAGCTCTACAGCGACACGGCGCTAATCTCATCGTATTGCTACAACAACGCAGAAAAACGGCGCAGCTATTACGGGGTGCCGTATGCGACCGCGGTCATTCCGGTGCATCTATGGCGCTCATTGGTGGAAAAGGCGGGCTACAAACTCGACGACATTCCCAAGACCTGGGATGCCTTTTGCGACTTCTTCAAGAGGGTGCAGGACGGATTGCGCAAGAACGGCATGCGCAGTGTTTACGGGCTCGGTCTGCAAGTCACGACCAACGGGGTCGATCCGAACGGGCTGTTCAATTATTTCCTGATCGCCTATGGCGGCGGCGGCATCGTCGCCAAGGACGGCCGTCTGCACCTTGACGATCCCCAAGTCAAACAGGCCGCGATCAGCGCCATCGCCTATCCCGCCAACGCCTATAAGGAAGGCTATGTGCCGCCAAGCGCGATCAACTGGAACGACGCCGACGACAACAACGCCTTCCACTCGAAACTGATGGTGATGGATTTCGACGGCACGATCTCGACCGAGGTGGCCCTCTATCACGACAAGGAACAATACAACGACATCGTCACCATGGGCCTGCCGCTGTCGAATAGCGGCCAGCCGGTGCCCAGCCAGGCCGGCTATGCCTGCGGATTGATCCCGAAGGGAGCGAAAAACGTCACGGTGGCCAAGGAGTTCCTCAAATATTTGATCCAGCCAAAAACCGTCGACGGCTATCTCAAGGTCGGGCTCGGCCGCAACATCCCGTGCATGCCCAGCGTCGTCAAAAACGACCCCTGGTGGTTCGCCGACCCGCATCGCAAGGCCTATACGACGCAAGGGCTGCTCTCGCCGACCTCGCCCGCTTTCTGGGCCTACAACCCGGCCTACGCCGAAGTCCAGAACACGCATGTCTGGAGCGTCGCCTGGGCGGATGTGATCCGCAACGGCAAGACCCCGCAGCAGGCGGCGGCGAAAGCCTTTGCCCAGGTCGAGGCGATCTTTGCCAAATACCCGATCGCACAGACCTAGGGCGGCGGCGCGGCGGGTGCGGGCGCGCGCGGATTGCGGCTCGGAGGGCGTCGCCTTCGGCCGGTCGACGCGAAGCGCCGCCAGGAACGGGTGACGGCCCGCCGGCGGGCACTGCGTTGGCATGAAACCCGGTTCGGACCGCTGCCGGCGGGTGGCGCCGCACGAAGTCGTGCGTCCGATTGCCGCGCAGCCGCTTTGGCGGCGCTCGGCCGCCGACCTGAGCGCATGCGAGACCGCGCCGAGCCAAGGTTAACCGCGGCGCTGCTAACGCCGATTTGATTATAAGCCTCGATAATAAATTGAGCGGGGAGAGCGCCCGGGCTATATTCGCCCGGCCGCGTCCGCAACGGGACGCTCACAGCGTTTGCGCGATTGAGGGAGGAAGTGGACCGATGAGTGTTTTTACCCGGCGTTCGGTGTTGCGCGGCTCGCTAGCGGTTGCCGCAGCTGGAACGCTGGCTCGCCCCTATATCGCCAACGCCGCCGCCAGCACCGCCTCGGTCTGGTGGACCCAGGGCTTTATCCCGGAAGAGGACGCCGCGTTCCGGCGGGTCGTCGCCGATTACGAAAAGCAGAGCGGCAACACCATCGATTACAGCCTGGTGCCGTTTGCGCCCTTGATGCAAAAGACCGTGTCGGCGCTGACCAGCGGCAACGTCCCCGATCTGATCTCGCACGACATCAACGACCAGGTCGTGGCGCCGCAAAACGCCTGGAACGACAAGCTGGTCGAGGTCACCGATGTCGTCCAAGGCCACAAAGCCGATTATCACCTGACCGCCTATCTCGCCGCTCAATACTACAACAATGTCAAGAAGCAGCGCAGTTTTTACTTGATCCCGTTCAAGACTGCGGTGGTGCCGTTCCACATCTGGATTTCCCTGGTCGAGAAGGGCGGCGGCAAGATCTCTGATCTGCCCAATACCTGGGACGCGTTTTGGGATTATTTCAAGCAGCTGCAGCAAAAGCTGCGCGATCAGGGCATGCGCAGCGTCTATTCGCTCGGCATCCAATGCACCACGACCGGACCGGCCGACGGCAACAATCTGTTTCACGCGTTTCTGATCGCCAATGGCGGTCAGGATATCGTGACCAAGGACGGCAAGCCGCATCTCGACGATCCCGCCGTCAAGGAGGCGGTGGTCAAATCGATCGACTATATCGCCAAAGCCTATAAGGGCGGCTATGTCCCGCCGGGTGCGCTGAGCTGGAACGACGCCGACGACAACAACGCGTTCCACTCGAAACTGATGGTCATGGATTTCGACGGTACGATCTCGACCGAAGTGGCGCTTTACCACGACAAAGCCCAATATAACGACATCGCCACCCGCAGCCTGCCGGCCAAAAACGACGGCAAGCCCAACGCCGCGCAGCTCGGGGTCGGCGGCGCGCTGATCCCGAAGGGCGCGAAAAATGTCGAGGTCGCCAAGGAATTCATGAAGTTTGTGATCCAGCCGAAGGTCATGAACGCCTACCTCAAAGAAGGTCTCGGGCGGTGGCTGCCGGCCTATCCGGAGCTGGTCAAGACCGACCCGTTCTGGCTGGATCCGAGCGATCCCCACCGGTCGAGTTACACGCGCGAGGGCCTGCTCGATCCGACCCTGGTCAACTACCCGGTGTTCAACCCGGGCTGGGCCGAGGTCAACGCGACCCAGATCTGGGGCTCGGCCGAGGCCGATGTCATCCGTAACGGCCTGACCCCGGAACAAGCGGCCGACAAAGCTTTAAAAAAGATTGAAACGATCCTGGCAAAGTACCCGATCGTCCAGAGCTGAGAGGCAGTCATGGCGAGCGTATCGGTTATCGAGGCCCGCCCACTTGTCGGGCGGCGGTCCCTGCTGCGAACCTGGCGCGGCGGTCTGCAAGGCTCTGAATTCGCCTGGGCGATTGCCTTCTGCATACCCTATGTCGCGGTGTTTTTGGCGTTTGTCGCCTACCCGATCGTTTATGGGTTGTGGCTCGGGCATAGGCCGGGCCTCTATGTGGAATTGTTCGACGACCCGATCTTTCAGATGACGATCGTCAACACGATCATCTATTTGGTCGTCGGCGTGAACGTCAAAATGTTCCTGGCGCTGCTGCTGTCGGGCTTCTTTATGCGCCGCGGCTGGTGGGTCAAAGGGCTGTTGATGATTTATGTGCTGCCTTGGGCGGTACCGGCCTTGCCAACCTTTATTTCGATCCACTGGATGCTGAACAGCCAGTGGGGGTTAATCAACAACGTGTTGTGGGACATCTTCCATGTCGACGGCCCGGGCTGGCTCGACACCTCGCGCTGGCTGGCGCTGGGGGCGGTCATCGTCTCGTATATCTGGAAGAACATGCCGTTCTGGACCGTGATCCTGCTCGCCGGGCGCATGTCGATCCCGCAGGAATTGTATGAGGCTGCCGAGGTCGACGGCGCCACCGGGATCCGCCGCTTTGTTCATATCAGCTTCCCGTTGTTGGCCAACCTCTATCTGGTCTGCACCCTGCTTTCGACGATCTTCACGCTCGGCGACTTCAATACCGCCACCTTTGTCTCGGGCGGCGGGCCGGCCCTGACCACGCATGTCTTGGCCACTCTCGGCATCCGCGACGCCTTCGACATCGCCCGGCCCGATCTCGGGGTGGC
>JAJPIH010000377.1 GCA_021324875.1 Alphaproteobacteria bacterium | reverse complement strand
GAAATCAGCGCGACACCGACAAACACCGGATAGAAATCGGCGGCGCTGAGCGCCGTGTCGCCGCGCACGACCAGCATGATGTGCAGCATCAGCGCCGCGGTCGCCACCCCGGCGGTCTGCGACAGCTGCTGGGCCATGCTGGACAGGCTGGTGGCGCGGCTGAGCATGTTGGCCGGCACGTCGGCATAGCCCAAAGTGTTGATGCTGGTCATCTGTAGCGAGCGGAAAAAGCCGCCGACCAGCAGCGCCAGAAAAATCACGTAATGCGGCGTGTCCGGCCGGAACAGGCTGTAGCCGAACAAAAACCCGGCACTGATGACGGCGTCGCCGACCAGCACAATGCGAAACCCGAAGGTGCGCAGGATCCTGACCGCCGAGGTTTTCATCAGCATCGCGCCGGCGGCGCTGGCGAAAGTCAGCAGCCCCGAATGCAGGGCGCTCAGCCCAAAGCCGACCTGCAGCATCAGCGGCAACAGAAACGGCAATGCGCCAAGCCCCATCCGGAACAAAAACCCGCCGATCGAGGCCGAGGCGTAAGTCGGGATGTCGAACAGCTTGAGATCGATGATCGGGTTTGGCACGCGGCGGGCATGGCGGACATAGATGGTCAGACAGGTCACCCCAACCGCCAACAGCGCCACGACCACGACCGTCGGCAGGGCGCCGCGGCCGACATTTTCAAAGCCGAAAGCAAGCGTGGCCAGCCCCACGCCGGTCAGCGCAAACCCGCCGCGGTCGAGCGGCCGGCGCCCGGTCTCCTTGAGGTCGGTGACCAGCAGGTTGACAAGAACAATGCCGAGCACACCGACCGGAATATTGATGAAAAAAATCCATCGCCACGAGGCGTAGGTCACGATAAAGCCACCCAGCGGCGGGCCCATGACCGGGCCGATCAGGGCCGGGACGCTGACAAACGACATCGCCTGCACGAGTTCGGATTTGGGGATGGTGCACAGCAACACGAGCCGCCCGACCGGCACCATCAAGGCGCCGCCCATACCCTGGACAATGCGGGCTCCGACCAGGGCCGGCAGCGATGTCGCCATGCCGCAGCCGATCGAGCCCAGCGTGAACACGATGATGGCGAGACTGAATACGCGCCGCGCTCCAAAGCGGTCGGCGGTCCAGCCGCTGACCGGAATGAAGACGGCAAGGCTCAACAGATAACACGTGATCGCGACATTGAGCCTGAGCGGGGTTTCACCCAGCGAGCGTGCAATCGTCGGCAGGGCCGTGGCGATCACGGTCGAGTCGAGGTTCTGCATGA
Organism: Alphaproteobacteria bacterium; assembly: GCA_021324875.1. GTDB lineage: Bacteria > Pseudomonadota > Alphaproteobacteria > ATCC43930 > CGMCC-115725 > AP-15. The sequence continues at coordinate 3,245 of JAJPIH010000377.1, read as the reverse complement.
ACATCGCGCAGGCGACGATAAACGGAACCAGCGTCCGCCGGGACAGCTTCAGCCGCATCACTTGCCGCGGTCCAAGCGCCAAAGAGCCCCGCGGCACGCCCCCCCATTTTGCCGCGCCTGGGCCCGACCCGGAGCTCCAATGGCTTGCGCGCCGACGGTCACGACCGCCTGGCTCATCCCGGGGAGATCATGAAGGAACCCTATCATAAACCGTATATACAGCACCCTCGTTGCCGGCAGAAGCGACGATCGGGTAGGGCTCGGCTGCGCTTTGCGCCGATCGCCGCGGGCGTGTTGCTGGCGGCGCTGCTGGCGCTGCCGGGCTGCGATCCGGTGCAGATTGTCGAAGGCTCAGACACCCATGTGTCGATCCGCTATGACGGCGTTGCCAACGGATTGGACCAGGCGACGGCGTTGGCGCGGACCGCCTGTGCGCGCTATGGCCGGACCGCGCGCTTGCGCCGCACCTATCACGAAGGTCTCGGGCTTGGCGAACGCTTCGCGTTTTTCGATTGCGTCTAGGCCGCGGTGCGGCGCAACAGCGTGTCGCGAGCCCGGTTGATCTGGCTGGCGAGATAGTCCGAGCCGCCGTGATCGGGGTGGAGTTTGACCATCAACCGGCGGTGCGCCTCTTTGATCTCGTCGGCCGTGGCGCCGGCGGCAATACCGAGGATCGCATAAGCTTCCTCGACCGTCATCTCGGCGCTCGCGGCCCGCGACCCGCCGGCGCGATCGGCGCCCGGGCGGCTGCCGCCTCCGCCGCCCAGTTCGTCGCGCCAGTCGGGATGAAAGCGGTCGAGATAGGCTTCGAGCAGGCGGGCGCCGTCATCGTCCTCGGCGCGACATTCGCGCAACAGGCCAACCAGATCCGCCACCCCCATCTCCTCGATCCGCAACCCGGCATAGCGGCCCTGCAACACCGTTCCGCTCATCGTGCCGGTGTCGTGGTCGAGGGTCATGCGCAGAAACGCAGTCGCGACGGTCGAGCTTTGCCCGCTGCGCGGCGCCCGCCACCGGTCGATCAGGCCGCGCAATCGCGACAGCAGCGGCATCGACATGGCCAGCGGCAACATCAACCCGGCGAGTTCGCGCACCGGCGGCAACACCAACAAGCCAAGGACCGCGAATGCAGCGATGGCGATGCCGGTCCATTTCAGGTTGCGCGCCAGCCGCACCGGATCGGCATTGATGAACAGATAGACCAGGAACAGGAAGCCCGCGAGAACCGCCACACCGCCCAGCAGGAACAGCATCGCCCGCTCCGGTTACGCCCGCGCCCGCCGGCTGCGCTTCCCCGCCGGCGACCGCGGCTGCGCAGCGAGCGTGGCGACACGGCCACAGGTCACACCCCACCTCTTTGGCGGCGACGGCTCAACCCTTGAGCTGCCGGGTCAGGGCGCGCACCTCGTTGCCCTTGTCTTCGCCATAGGCCGTGAGCGCGCGATAGCCGCCGGCGGCATAGACCGCGACGGCCGCCAGCAGCTCTTTAAGGCGGGCGGCGCTGGCGAGGTCGAAAGCGAGATAGGCGCCGCGCGACAATTTCGCCATCTGCTTGAAGGCGGCCGCCGCGGTCGGGTCACGGCCTTCGTGAAAGAGAAAGATCGGCACCCCCAACAACCCCAATTCGCCGGCGAGCCGGCAGAGCCGGTCGACATTCTCCTCCATCGCGTCGCCGACAAAAACCAGGGCGTTGACGTGGCGCCTGCCCGTCTCGCGGATCGCATGGGCAAGGACGCGCTCGATCTGGGTCTCGCCGCCGACGCAATGGACGCCGCTCATAATGCGGTGCAGTTCGGCCGCGGTGGTGACCCAGCGGCTGGCTTTGCATTCGGCAAAGCCGCGGTAAAAGACGAGCTGGATCTCGAGACCGCCCAATCCCGCCGTCGCCTCGAACATTTCGCCCTGGATACGGCAGGCATGGTCCCAGGTCGGCTCGCGGCTGGCCGTCGCGTCGAGCGCAAAAACAAGCCGCCCGCGCCCGCCGCCGGGCTGGACCGGTGTCCGGCGCAGTTTGTCGAGGAACTCGCTGACCTCGGCCGAGCGCCGCTCGGCTGGAACGCCCCGGTTCGGATCGCTCATCGCCGCCTCATAGCGCCAGCTGCCCCATCCCGGCCGTGGAAAGACGCCGCCCGCGCCGCGCCCCGGCAGTCATAGGGGCAGCCGCTTGGCGAGGTGTCGCAACGCAAACGGTTTACGCTCCGCAGCCGGTCCAAACATAGGATAATGAGGGCGCCGCCACCGATCGACACCATCGTTTGCGGTGGCCAATCCCGGTTGCCGCCCGTGACCGACACTTTGCGAGATTGGCTCAGATCATGTCGCCGACACTGCACCCGCTGAGCCTCGACGACATCGAGGCGCTCGCGGTCGGAGCCTGGATCCTCGGCACCGGCGGCGGCGGCAGTCCCTATCTCGGCCTGCTCAATATGCGCCGGCTTTATGGCGAAGGACGGCGGGTCGCGATCCTTTCGCCGGTTGATCTCGACGATCGGGATTGGGTCGCGGTGGTGTCCAACATGGGGGCGCCGCTGGTCGGTCAAGAGCGGCTCGCCGACAGCCGCAACATTGCGCGCGCGGTCGAGATCCAACAGGGTCTGCTCGGCGCCCGCTTCACCGCGGTGATGCCGCTCGAAATCGGCGGCGGCAATGCGATCCAGCCGTTGATGGCCGCCGCCCATCTCGGCCTGCCGGTGGTCGATGCCGATACGATGGGCCGCGCCTATCCGGAAGCCCAGATGACCAGCGTCGCGGTCGGCGATTTGCGGCCCTATCCTTGCGTGCTTTACGACCCGCGCGGCGTCGAGGCGGTCGTGACCCGGGTCCCGGACTGGCGATGGATGGAGCGCGTCAGCCGCCGGATTTGCGTCGAGATGGGTTCGATCGCCTCGACCTGCAAAGCGCCGCGCACCGGCCGCGAGATCAAAGAATGGGGCATTCACTTCACGCTGTCGAAGGCGATCGCCCTCGGCCGCTGCGTGCGCGAAGCGCAGCGCCGGCACGCCGACCCGGTCGCCGCGATCCTCGCCGAAGCGCGGGGCAAACTGTTGTTTCGCGGCAAGGTGCTCGATGTCGAGCGGCGCACGACCGAGGGGTTTCTGCGCGGGCGCGCGCTGATCGACGGGCTCGACGAGGACCGCGGTTCGCGGCTTGAAATCGCGTTTCAGAACGAGTGGATCGTCGCCTGGCGCGACGGCGCGCCGCTGGCAATGTCGCCGGACCTGATCTGTGTGCTCGACACGGTGTCG
>JAJPIH010000378.1 GCA_021324875.1 Alphaproteobacteria bacterium | reverse complement strand
GCCATGTTGGCGTTCTGCTCGACCATGAAAATGGTCGTTCCCTGGCGGTTGATCTCTTGGACGATGTCAAAGACCTGCTCGACATAGGCTGGCGACAATCCCATCGACGGCTCGTCCATGCACAAGAGCTTGGGGTGCGCCATCAACGCACGGCCGATCGCGACCATTTGCTGCTCGCCTCCCGATAGCGTGCCGGCAAGCTGCTGCAAGCGTTCCTTGACCCGCGGAAAAAGGGCGAAGACCCGCTCGAGATCCTGCTGGAACTCGGGACCGCGCGGCCGGGTATAAGCACCCATTTCGAGGTTCTCATAGACGGTCATGCGCGGGAACAGGCGGCGCGCCTCGAGCACCGGGGCGATGCCGCGGCGCACCCGTTCGGCGGTGCTCACCCCGGAAAGCGGCCGGCCCTCGTAAAAAACCTCGCCGCGACTGGGACGCACGATCCCCATGATCGTCTTCATTGTCGTCGATTTGCCCGAGGTATTGCCGCCCAACAGGCAGACGATCTCGCCGGCCTCGATCCGGTAATCGACCGATTTCAGCACATGCAGGTCGCCGTAATGGGTGTCGACCCCCTTGAACTCGAGGAGCGGAGCCGTGGCGTTCACGCGAAGGCGGCGCTGCGGCCGAGATAGGCGCGGATCACTTCCTCGTCATTGCGGACGGTCTCCGGTCGTCCCTCGGCAATCTTCTCGCCGTGATCGAGCACGACCACCTGGTCGGCGAGGCTGACCACGACATCGAGCTTGTGTTCGATCAGCACGATTGTCAGTCCGGAATTGTTGAGGCTCTTGATCTGCTCGGCGAGTTCGAGAGTCTCGGCGGGGTTCATGCCGGCGGTGGGCTCGTCAAGCAGCAGCAGGGTCGGGTTGGAGGCAAGCGCCCGGGCGATCTCGGTCCGTCGCCGGTTGGCGTAAGACAGACTCGAAGCCAGATGCTCGGCGCGCGGAACCAGCCGATTGCCGAACAGCGCGAGAATGGCGAGCGCCCGCTCGCGCGCCTCCTCTTCCTCGCGGCGCGTGCGCGGCAGGCGCAGCAGAGCGCCGGCGGCCCCGGATGCGAGCCGCGCATGCATGCCGATCATTACATTTTCAAGGACGGTCAGGTTGGGGAACAGCCGGAGGTTCTGAAAGGTGCGCGCAATCCCGCACTCCAGCACCCGATGCGGCGGCAGCCCGACGATTTCGCGGCCGGCCATCACGACCGAGCCGCGGTCCGGCGTGACCAATCCGGTGACGGCGTTGAACAGCGTCGATTTGCCCGAGCCGTTGGGTCCGATCACCGCCACCACCCCGTGCCGCGGCACGACGAGCCCCACCTCGCGCAATGCCACCAGCCCACCAAAGCTTACGGTCAGGCCGGAAATCGCGAGCAGGGAGCCCGTCTCGGGCGAGGGTTGGGGGGAAATGACCGGCAGGGTTGCAAAGCCGCCGCGCTGGATCTGTGCGGCCTGCTGATCGAGGCTCAAAGCCGGCATCGGCCGTGTCGCCGGGATCAATCCTTGGCGGCGGTAAAGCATCATCACGACCAGGATGACGCCAAAGATCAGTTCGATCGAGGATGCAAGTTCGACATGGCGCAGCCACGCGACATCGATCAACCGGCCCAAACCGTGCAGCCACTGGGAGAGATCTTCGAGAAACCACGATTGCAGCATCTGCAGCAGCAACGCGCCGACCACAACCCCCCACACGCTGCCGATGCCGCCAAACACGATCATGACCAGCACCATGACCGAGACCGGAAACATGAACATCTCCGGGGTCGCGGTTTGCAGTTTTGCGACATAAAACGTGCCGGTGGCGCCGGCGAAGGCGGCGCCGATCGCAAAGGCCAACAGTTTGTAGCGCACGCGGTTGACGCCCATCGCCGCCGCGGCGATCTCATCCTCGCGGATCGCCATCCAGGCGCGGCCGATGCGCGATTCTTTGAGTCTGAGGCTGGTCACGATCAACAGCGCGACAAGACCGACCCCGACATAATAGTAAGGGGTAGCGCTGATCCCGAAGCTGTAGCCGAAGAGCTGCGGCGCGGCGACGCCGTTGAGCCCCATCGCACCGTTGGTCACCGCCGGCATGTTGCGCGCGACGATCGGGACGATCTCGCCAAAGCCAAGCGTCACAATCGCCAAATAATCGCCTTTGAGACGCAAGGTCGGCGCCCCGAACAACACGCCAAACAACGCCGCCAAGGCGGCCGAAATCGGCAGCATCAGCCAGAACGACACCTGAAAGTGGACAACGTCGCCGCCCGCGGGTCCAGGAAGACGGGCGACCAGGTCGAGCCAGTGGAACGGCTCCCAGAAACTCGACCATTCGGGTTGCAGCTGGAACGACGCGGCCGCGCCATAGGCGTAGGCCCCGATCGCGAAAAACGCGGCATAGCCGAGATCGAGCAGTCCGGCAAAACCGACGACGATGTTGAGCCCGAGCGCCAAGGCGGCAAAGGCAAGAGCGTTCGCGGCCGAATCGATATCGGCGTCGTTCGCGTGCAGCAGCGGGAACAGAAGCGCCGCCAGCGCCAGCAAACCGACCGCCAGCCGGGAACGGACGCGCGGCGGGATCCTGGCCACGAGCGGGAGTGTCGCCACCCTCAGGCGCGAACCCGACATTGGCCGGGCCGGAGCGGAGGCGGGGCTCTCCTCGAGCTCCGCCATGTCACGATTTGGTCGGCGCGGCGCGGCCGAACAGCCCCGCCGGGACAAACACCAAGACCAGCACCAGGATCGAAAAGATGATCACGTCGGTCCAGCGCACCGCAATCAGTTGGCCGCCCAGGGTCTCGATCAGCCCGATCAGCAATCCGCCGACCATCGCCCCCGGGATACTGCCGATGCCGCCCAGCACCGCGGCGGTGAGCGCGCGCAACCCGGCGGTGTAGCCGATGATGAAGCTCGTGTAATTGTAGTAGAGGCCAAAAATCAGCGCCGCCGCCCCGGCCAGCGCCGAGCCGAGAAAAAACGCAGTGACGACGACCCGGTCGACATCGACGCCCATCATCCGCGCCGCCTCGGCGTCCTGCGCGGTGGCGCGCATCGCCTTGCCGAGCCGGGTACGGCTGACAAAAATATGCAGGCCGGCCATTAGGATCAGCGACACCGCCCAGATCAACACCTCTTTCAGCTCGACCACCACCTGACCCAGCTGCCAACGGTGGACCGGGAGCGGGTTTGGGTAGTTTTCCGAACCGGCGCCGACCGTCAGCAGGATCACATTAAACAGAATGTAGGAGACCCCGATTGTCGTGATCATGCCGGCGGTCCCGCCTACGCCGCGCAGCGGCCTCAGCGACACCCGTTCGATCACCACACCGATCACGCCGGCGGCGGCCATCGTCACGACAAAGGCAAAGCCAAGCGACCCGGCCAACGCCAGTCCGGTCAGCACCCGGCTCTGGCCGGAGATGCCGAGCAGCTGGAGCGCCCACATGCCGATAAACGAGGCCACCATGAAGACATTGAAATGCGCAAAATTGATCAGCTCGAGGATGCCATAGACCAGGGTAAAGCCGATCGCCAGCAGCGCATACATCGCCCCCAGGCTCAGCCCGTTGACGACTTGCTGGAGCAAGACCCCGGTTTCGGTCATGTCGCGGCGACAGTCGATGGTGCCCGCTTGTTGAATAGACGGCGTTACGAGCTCGCCGGCGCCACCCCGACATACTTGTATTGGTGGAGCACGTCATCGCTCGGATATTTGTCGTTGTGGGTAATCTGAAAGACGCTGATGACCCGGTTTTCGATATCGCCGTTGGCGTCGAAGCTGACCTCGCCCTGCAACGTCTTGACGTGCGAGTTTTGGATTGCGTCGCGCACCGCGGCGCGGGTGACCTCCTTGCCCGAGGCCGCGACCCGCTTGATCGCGTCGAGAATGACGAGCGCCGCATCGTAGGCCGTGATCGAGTAATTGTCGGGCTGCTGGCCATATTTTTTGACAAAATGTTCGATGAACGGCGCCGCATCGGGGTTTTCGAGCACATTCGGCGCGGCGATCGTCGCATACCAACCTTGCGCCGCCGGAAAGCCGGCACCTTTGAGGATTTCCGCCCCATAGACGCCGTCGCCCCCGGCCTTGATCACATTGGGGATGATGTCGTAGGCCTGCTTGACCAGCTTGACCCCGGCCTGCGCCACGCCGCCATAGTAGATGGCATCGGGGTTCAATTGCTTGATCTTGGTCCGGGTGGTCGTGTAGTCGGCTTCCTTCGGGTTGAGCTGATCGTGGCCGAGCACGTTGATGCCGCGCTTTTTGGCCTGCGCCTCGAAGGCGTTGGCCAGCCCGACGCCGTAGGCGCCGCTGTCGTCGAGCACGTAGACCGATTTCACCTTTAGCGTGTCGGCGAAATAATTCGCCATGTTGGGGCCCTGATAGGCGTCGGTGGTCACCGTCCGGAAATAGATGGCCTTGCCGCCCGGCCGGTATTGTGCGGCAAATTTCGGGTTGGTGATGTCGGGGTTGGTCGAGCTCGGGGTGATTGTCGCCAGCCCGCCCTGGCTCAAAATCGGCGACATGGCCTTGCCCGAGCCGCTCATCTGCGGCCCGATCGCGGCGACGACCGAATCGTCGCCGACCATTTTGCGGGCATTGGTCGCGGCCTGGGCAGGATCGTACTGGCCGGCGGTGGCGGTGCCGTCGTCGAGTTGCATGACTTCGATCTTGTAGCCGCCGACGCCGCCCGCCGCGCTGGCCTCGTCGATGGCGAGCATGGCCCCGTCCTTGATCAGCTCGGCGTCATGGGCATCGGCGCCGGTAAACGGCAAATTGATACCGATCGTCACCGATTTGTCGGCGGCCAGAAGCCGGCCGCGGGCGCCGACGAACACCCCGGCGAACGCCGCTGACGACAGGCTGAGAATGATTGCACGACGCGACAGCATCTCTGACCTCCCGTCTCAGGGCTTGGACCATTGCCGAAAGCAACCGCCGTGCCGATCTCACCTCGATCACAGCGCGCGCGGAAATTACACGATCTTGCGCGGCGTTTCAGCTTTCTCTTCGCTTGGTGAACGCGATGCGCCGCGGCGGCCGGCCGGCGCGCCGACCGCGGCGGCTATGCCGCGCGCGGCCAGGCGCCAACCCCGACCCCATTGAGCGGCGTCAGCCGTGCAGGAAAGCGACCAGGCGATCGACAAAGGCCGCGGGCTGCTCGATCTCCGGGTGGTGGCCGGCCTGCCCGATCAACTCAAACCGCGCCCCCGGGATCTTGGCGGCGTAGGCGCGGCCGTATGCGGGGCTCACGACGCGGTCGCTTTCACCCCAAAGAACGAGGGTCGGAACATCGATGCGAGCAAGCCAGCGCGGCAGCTGCGGGTTGTACATGTAAGGGTTCCATGCATAGAGGCAGAGCGCCTCGCGGTTGCGCGCATGGATCACCAGGGCCTCGTCCGACATCGCATCGTAATTCGGCGCATGACGCTCAGGATCATGCCAGCTGCACGCACGCACCTCTTCGGGCGATTGGTTAAAGATATCGAGAATGTCTCGGGTCTCGCGCCCGCTGATTTTGATGCCGAGCGCGTCGACCAGGACCAGCCTGTCGATGTGATGGGTGCAGGCGACGGCAATTTCGGCCGCGAGCCAACCGCCAAACGAGAAGCCGACGAGGGTGACCTTGTCTCCGCCCGCGACCGCGGCGAGCAATGCCAGATAGAGGTGTACGAGATCGTAAACGGTGTCGAAATCCTTGGGCCGCGGTGAATGGCCAAAGCCTGGCGCCGACGGCGCGAGGATTGCGCCATGCGCAGCCAGCCGGTCGAGAAACGCAGCGGTCGGATCGACGGTGTCGAAGCCGTGCAGCAGCACGATCGGGCGGCCGCTGCCGCGGCGCAGCACTTCAAGTTCGATCCCTTGGACGCTCAATCGCTCGCTCGCCGATTTGCCCGTCATGACGGTTTCCTTGCACCAGCCTCGCGCGCGGCGGTTTATAGCCGCGAACCTTTCGCTGCGAAACCGCCGCAGGCGCGGTGCTGCGCTGCCCCCTGGACGTCGCCCCGGCGACGAGTACATTGTGCACCAACCCGGAGACCGCCGCGGCCGCCGCGATACCTAGGCTATCGGCCGATCGTCCGGATATGCTTCAGCTTTTGGCCGCAGGCCTCCGATGATCAGCAAATCCCGTCTGCACGATGCCGCCCTTAAGGCGGCTGCTGTCGCTATGATCACCCTCACGCTGTACGGCTGTGACAGTACCGGGGCCGGTGCGGCATCGACCCCACCCGACGATCCCGCCGATTTCGCGCTGCTCGAGACCGTCGCGCGGGTCGTCCAGCGCAACTATGTCGAACCGGTGACCAGCGAAGAACTGACCCGGGATGCGCTGAAGGGCATGCTGACCCGGCTCGACCCTCATTCCGATTACATGGATCAGGAACAGTACCAGCAGATGAACGCGGTCACCCGCGGTGAGTTTGGCGGGATCGGGATCGAACTCACGCTGGAAAACAAGGTCCCCGAGGTGATCTCGCCGATCGACGGCACGCCGGCGGCCAATGCCGGCATCGAACCCGGCGACCGCATCGTCAAGATCGATGGGGTCGGCACCGCCGGGATGGATGTCGAGACCGTGGTCAAGCGCCTGCGCGGTCCGGCCGGTTCGCGGGTTACGCTGGAAATCGCCCGCGCCAACCAGCCGCCGTTTCAGGTTACGCTGACGCGAAACATCATCCACGTCGTCTCGGTCAAATGGGCGCTCAAGGGCGACCGGATCGGCTATGCGCGGATCACCACCTTTACCGAAAACACCGCCAACGAACTCGCCGCGGCGATCGCCAAGATGCGGGCCGAGGCGCATGGTCATCTCAACGGCTTCATCCTCGACCTGCCCAACGACCCCGGCGGGCTGCTCGACGCCGCGGTCGACGTCACCGGCGAGTTTGTCGATGGCGGGGTCGTCGTGACCACGCGCGGGCGCAATCACGAGGACGATCGGGTCTACCGCGCGCCGGTGGCGGGCAACTTGCTGCCCGGGGTGCCGATGGTCGTGCTGATCAACAGCGCTTCCGCCTCGGCGGCCGAGATCGTGGCCGGCGCATTGCAAGACGATCACCGCGCCAAGGTCATGGGCACCCGCAGCTTCGGCAAGGGCTCGGTGCAAACGATCATTCCGATCGAGGGCCACGGCGCCCTGCGGTTGACGACGGCGCTTTACTACACGCCGTCGGGGCGCTCGATCCAAGGCCAGGGCATCACCCCGGACATCGTTGTTCCGGTGCCGAAAAACGAGGAGGTCGCCAACGCCGTGCTGAGCCATGAGAGCGACCTGTTCGGTGCGCTCAAAAACACCGGTTCCCTAAACGGGCGGCCCAGCGCGTCGGGGGTGGCAGCCGGCGGCGATCATGCCGAGCACCCGATCAAGCCCCTGATTATCGGCACCAGCAAGGACGCGCAGCTCGATGCCGCGATCGATTATCTGCAGCGCGCAGTGCGTGGCGAGGCGGGCGCCCATCCGGGCTGACCGGATCGGCCGCCTCTCAGCGTGCGCGCGGCGGTTGCGGCAGGCGCAACACGAGCGAATAGCGCAGCCCGCGGCCGAGCCAGCGCAGAAACGGGCGCAGCCCGGCGAGATGGCCGTAATCGTCGAATTGGAACAGCACGAACAGCCCATAGGCCTTGCGCAGATCGATCGGCCGCAGCACACGGATGCGCACGAACATCGTGATGCCGAGATCGGAGAGGTGGTTGTGGCGCAGTGCGTCCCTGACCGTCGCCGGCGGCGCTTCGACCACGAAATCGCCGCGCGCCCGCCCGGGGCAATCGGCCAGGGCGCGGCGGCGCGGGTCGTAGAACAGGCTCTGCGCGCCAAACCGAAAGGCAAAGCCGCGTGGCAGCAAGATCCGGATCAGCCGGCCAAAGCGATTGAGCTTGCGCTGCAATAGATCGAGATCGGCGGCCGTCAGAACGGTGGCGCGTTCCTCGATCTCGCGCTCTTCCACCCGCCGCGCCACCCGGCGGCAGTCGGGCGAGCGGTAGTGTTCGGGCGAGACCGCGGTAAAGCGGAAACCGCCAAGGTCGAGCGTCGCATAGGGCGGCAGCAGCCGCGCCGGCGCGCGCCAGTAGCGTTGCAGATCATCATAGGTCGTGCGGTAGGCATTGGCCCAGCGGCTATCCTCGCGACGGAACACCGCCTGGCTGGCGAAGGGCATGTAATAGTCGATCGCCAGCCGATCGCACAACCGGCAGGCGTAGGCGACGTAATCCTGCCGACTTCGCAACGACACGATGCCGCGATCGTCGAGAAAGCTGTTGACGAGGCTCGCCGGCGAATAACTGCACAGCAGCACCCGCGGCTTGCCGATGCGGTCGCCAAGCCGGCGCAGCGCGCGCACAATCGGCGGCGGCGGTTTGGCGTCGTTGAGATTGAGGATCAGGGCGTTCGGCGTATCGACCAGCAACAGGCTGTCGTCGTTCCACAGCGGGATCGACAGCATCGAAACGCCGTCGCCTAGCGACAGCCAACGCAGCGGCGGGGCGACTTTAACGCTATAGCCGTGTTCGCCGAGATAGCGGCCCCAGCCGCGCTCGGCGAGATCGGGCAACAAATATAACGGACCGCCGCCCAATCGGCGAAGCGAGGGGGTGTGAAAATGGTCGGGGTGCTCATGCGTGATATAGACGTGGGCGGCTTGGCCCAACCAGGCGATGTCTTCGCGGCTCGGGCAATGCTGCAGCCACCAGCTGCGCCAATAGACCGAGCCGAGGAGCCAAGGATCGGTCAATAACAGCGGCCGCTCGCCGGCGCGGTAGACGACGAGCGAAGCGTGGCCCAAGGTGCGCAGTCGCAACCCGCCCGCCGGCAGATCTTCGCTCTGTCGTTGTTCTAGCTCGACCATTGCGGCGCCGCGGGGTCTGGTCGGCCGTCGCAAAGCGCGCGCAACCGCCTCTGCCTTCAGGCGGCGGCGCGCAGGATGCGGAAGGCGGCGTCGGCGAAGACCTGGGCGCCGAGGACGATGTCGGCTTCGCGGCTGTCTTCGCTCCAGTGATGGCTGATCCCGCCAATGCTCGGAATGAAGAGCATCCCCGCCGGCATCTTTTGCGCCAGCACCGCCGCGTCGTGGCCGGCCGCGCTGGGCATGCGCAAATGGCGCCCCGGCGCGCGCATCTCGGCTGCCGCTTCAATCGCCGCCTGAAAATTCGGGTCCATCGGTTGCGGAGCGCTGACCGCGAGCGGCTCGACCTTGATCCGGCACGGGCCCTGCGCCTCGGCCGCTTCGACCAGCGCCATCAGCCGCACCTCGCAGGCGTCGAGCCGCGCCGCATCCGGGTCGCGGAATTGCAGCTGCATCTCGGCGTGACCCGGGATGACCGAGGGCGCATTCGGCTCCAGCAGCATGCGCCCGATCGTCCACACCGTGCGCGGACCCGCGACCTCGGGAAAGCAATCGTGGATGCGGGTTGCCAGCCGCACCATCGCCACACCCGCATCCTTGCGCCGCGCCATGCGCGTGGTGCCGGCGTGATTCTGTTCGCCGACAAAGACAATCCGGAAATTGCGGATGCCGACGATCGTCTCGACGATCCCGAGGCGCCGCCCCTCGAGCTCGAGCGTGTCGCCTTGCTCGATATGGGCCTCTAGATAGCCGAGATAGCGGTCCGGCTCGACCTGCCGCCGGGGCCGGCCGCCATATCCCGCTTCGGCCAGGGCGGTGCGCAATGGCTTGCCGGTGTCGCGGCCGGTGATGCGGTCGATCTCGTCTTCGCTGAGCGCCCCGATAAAGGAGCGGCTGCCGAGATAGCTCGAGTAATGCCCCTCCTCGTCGGCCCAAGCGACAACCTCTATCCCGAGCCCGGCGCAATCGGGATCGGCGGCGAAGGCGCGAGCGAGTTCGAGCCCGTAGATGACACCAAGCGCGCCGTCGAGCCACCCGCCATGGGGCTGGGTCTCGCTGTGCGAGCCGACGAGCAGCCGCCGGCTGGCGCGTCGGTCATAGCCAATGACATTGCCGATGCCGTCAATCGCGGGGTCAAGACCTGCGGCCCCGAGTTGCTCGGCAAGCCAGTTGCGCGAGGCGACATCCTCGGGGGAATAGGTCGGGCGGTGGACGCCGGTCTTGTACCGCCCGAATTCCGCCAGCCGCCTGAGGTCGGTGATCACGCGCTCACCATCGATGCTCGGCATATCTGGGCGCTTCCTCTTGGTGTTGCGGCGACCGGAAGATCATGGCGGCCGGCACGGCTCAATATGATTTCGGCAATCAGAGCACCCGCTCGGCGATGTGCGACAGGATCAATTGCGGGCTCACCGGTGCGATGCGCGCGATCTGGATCTCGCGAAAATAGCGTTCGACATGGTATTCGCGGGCGTAGCCCATGCCGCCATGGGTCATGACCGCCGTCTCGCAGGCGCGAAACCCGGCCTCGGCCGCGCTATATTTGGCGGCGTTGGCAAAGGCTCCGACCAGGCCGGGCTCCTCGCCCCGGTCATAGGCGGCGGCGGCGCGCAGCACCATCAATTCGGCCGCTTCAAGTTCGATCCAGCGCTCGGCCAGCAGGTGCTGGATCGCCTGGTTCTGCCCGATCGGCCGGCCAAACACGACGCGCTCCCGGGCGTAACCGGCGGCGCGGGCGAGGGCGGCGCGACCCAAACCAACCGCCTCGGCCGCGATCAGGATGCGCTCCGGGTTCATGCCGTGCAGGATATAGTGAAACCCCTTGCCTTCTTCGCCGATCCGGTCCTCGACCGGCACTTCGAGCCCGTCGATGAACAGCAGATTGGAATCGACCGCCTTGCGCCCCATTTTCGCGATCTCGCGAACCTCGACTTTGGCGCGGTCGAGGTCGGTGTAAAACAACGTCATGCCGAGCGATGGGCGGGGCGCCTCCTCGACCGGGGTGGTGCGCGCCAGGATCAGCATTTTCTCGGCAACCTGCGCGGTCGAGATCCAGATTTTGCGTCCCGACAGCAGATAGCGGTCGCCCCGACGCTCGGCGCGGGTCGTAAGCCGCGTCGTGTCGAGCCCGGCATCGGGTTCGGTTACCGCAAAACACGCCTTCTCACGCCCGGCGATCAACGGCGGCAGAAACCGCCGTTTCTGCTCGTCGCTGCCGAAGACGACCACCGGGTGCAGGCCGAAAATGTTCATGTGGATCGCCGAGGCGCCGGAAAACCCGGCCCCCGATTGGGCCACCGCCTGCATAATGATCGCCGCTTCGGTGATGCCGAGCCCGCTGCCGCCATAGGCGCTGGGCATGGCGATGCCGAGCCATCCGGCCTCGGCCATCGCCGCATGGAATTCGTGCGGGAACCCGCCCTCGCTGTCTTTGCGCAGCCAATAATCGTCGCCAAAACGCTCGCACAGCCGTGCGACCGCCGCCCGGATCTCGCATTGCTGTTCGTTGAGGGTAAAGCTCATCCTGCCCTCCCGGCCCGCCATGCTGCCGTGTTGGCGCCGATTTTCGAAGCGTTTTTGCGGCCTGTCCAACCCCGTACCGTCGCTGGGCTTTGTCGGTTATGCTGACCGCAGCGGAAGGACAGGCGGCATTACGGCCGGCGTTTGGTCAAGGGAGGACCCATGCTGAAGACGACGCGCGACATGATCATGCCGACGGCGATCACCGGCTCCTATCCGCGACCCTTGTGGTTTGATGCCAGTCTCGACGGACGTTCATTCAAGGGCGCCCTCGGTCAGTCGCTGTTTCGCGAACAATATCTCGATGCGGTCGCCACAATCATCAACGCGCAGGAGGCGGCCGGTCTCGACATCGTAACCGACGGCGACAGCCGCTTTGATCTCGCGGTTGGCGGCAAGTCGTGGTTTTTCTACCCGATCGAGCGGCTTGGCGGCATCCATGGCCACCGTTCGACCTCGCGCGGCTGGATGGGCCGCCATGACCTCAAACCCGGCCACATCCTGTGGGAGGTGCAGGAAGCCTATCAGCCCGCGGTCGTGACCGAAAAACTGACGCGCGGACCGCTCGAATATGCCGCGCTGTGGCAGGTGGCGCAGCGCTTGACCGACAAGCCGGTCAAATTCGGCGCGATCTGCGCGCCCGCGCTCGCGAGCATGCTGTGGAACGCGTATTACCCCGATGACCATGCCATGGTGCTCGATTTGTGCGACATCATGAACGCCGAGTTGCGCGAGCTTGCCGCGGTCGGCTGTCCGCTGATTCAGATCGAAGAGCCGCGCCATCACGGGCTGACGACCCGGCCGGACTGCACCGATGCCGAGCTCGAATTCCAGACCGAGGCGTTCAATCGGCAGCTCGACGGCGTGGACGCCGAGATCTGGGTCCATACCTGCTGGGGCAACCCGAACCAACAGCGGGTTTATTGGGAGGTGCCGAGCTATGAGCGGGCCCTGCCTTATCTGCTGCAGCTGAACGCCGACGTCACCACCTTCGAATGCGCGAGCAATGACGGCAAGGACCTGCCGCTGTTCGGCAAATTCAAGACCGACAAAAAGATCGGGATTGGCGTGGTCAACCACTGCAACACGATTGTCGAACCGCCCGAGCACGTCGCCGGACTGATCAGGCGAGCGCTTGAATACATCCCGCCCGAGCGGCTGGTGATCACCACCGATTGCGGCTTTGGCCGCGAAGGGTTGTCGCGGCGGATCGCCCATTACAAATGCGTCTCGCTGGTCGCCGGAACCAACATCATGCGCCGCGAACTGGGCTTGCCCGAAGCCCATATCCGCGCCGCCGACCCCAAACTCTATTTCGCCGGCGGCGAGGCGGGCTGAGCCGCTGGCGGCCGGGTCGGGCCAGGTTGACGCCGGCGCCCGGCGCGCGACAGGTCAAGGCTCGATGGTCGTCTCCGGATCGCGGTATTCGATGCGGAGCACTTCGAGCTGTTCGATCCCGGCGGGGGCGCGCAATTCGACGACATCCCCGACCCGCGCCTTGAGCAGCGCGCGGGCGATCGGCGAGATCCAGCTGACTTGGCCGCGGGTCAAATCGGCCTCGTCGATGCCGAGGATCGTGACCGTGGTTTCGGCGCCGTCTTCGCTCGCATAGGTGACGGTGGCGCCGAAAAACACCTGGTCGCGGCGGGTTTGCAGTCTGGGGTCGACGATCTCGGCGCTTTCGAGGCGCTTGGTCAAAAACCGGATGCGGCGATCGATCTCGCGCAGGCGTTGCTTGCCGTAGATGTAATCGCCATTCTCCGAGCGGTCGCCATTGCCCGCCGCCCAAGCCAACGTCTCCACAACCGCCGGGCGCTCGACGCGCAACAACGCATGCAGCTCCTGCTGCAGGCGGCGAAAACCGTGCGGGGTTATGTAGTTTTTGACGCCGCTTGGAAGCGCGACCGGCTCTTCGGGCAGCTCGCCGTCGCCGTCCGCTTCCTTGACAAAGGCCTTGCTCATCGGGCCACCTCCCTCGCGCCCGCGATGCGCGCGCTGACTATCCCTCAAACCGTCGATCGCGCCAACTCGCTTGCCCGCTGGGGCTCGACCCGCCCGCCGCGCATGGCGCCTCTGCGCGCTTGTACCCCCCGGCATCGCCGCCGGCGGCCTTGCCAGCGCTCAGTCCGCCGCCCATACTGACGCCATGCGGCGTATCGGGTTCGATCCGATCTTTACAGCGACGGCGAGCGAGCCGCCGGTGCGGTTTTGCGACCACCCCGACTGTGTCAATGGCGGCGATTTCCGTGCCCCGAAATCCCGCCTCAACCTGCGCGATTACTATTGGTTCTGTCTCGAACATGTCCGCGCCTACAACGCCGCCTGGAATTTCTACGCCGGCATGAGCGCGTCCGAGATCGAGGCCGAGATCCGCCACGACACGGTCTGGCAGCGCCCAAGCTGGCGATTGGGCGACCGTCACGGCCCGGCGGCGAGCGCACGGTTGCGCGATCCGTTGGGCGTTTTCGGCAATGGCGCCAACCACGCGCGGGGTCAATCCACCGGCCGCAGCGAGGCGGAACGTCGCATGCTGTCGGCGCGTGACCAGGCGCTGGCGGTGTTTGCCATCGACCCGCCTTTCACCCCGAGCCGGCTCAAGGCGCGCTACAAGGCGCTTGTCAAGCTGCACCACCCCGACGCGCATGGCGGCGACAAGGCCGCCGAGGAGAAGCTCAAGGTCATCAACCAGGCCTACGCCACCCTCAAAGCGGTCTATTTCGGTTGAACAAACGCGCCGCGCCACGCAAATTGCCTTTCGGTCCACCAGCAGGAAATACGACAAGAATGGCCACTGCACCGCCACCCGCGCCGGTCACCGGGTTCCCTTTGGACAAGCCCGACATCACGATTTCGGTGCGTCAGGTTTTCGGTATTAACAGCGATCTGCACGTGCCCGCCTTCAGTCAGGCGAGCGAATATGTCCCCGATTTCGACGAGGCGTATCGCTTTGACCACGACACGACGCTAGCGATCCTTGCCGGATTTGCCTTCAACCGTCGGGTCATGATCCAGGGCTACCACGGCACCGGCAAATCAACCCATGTCGAACAGGTTGCCGCGCGCCTCAATTGGCCTTGCATCCGCGTCAATCTCGACAGCCATATCAGCCGCATCGATCTGGTCGGCAAGGACGCCATCGTGCTGCGCGACAACAAGCAGGTAACCGAGTTTCGTGAAGGCCTGCTGCCCTGGGCGCTGCAGCACCCGGTGGCGCTGTGCTTCGACGAATACGATGCCGGGCGCCCGGATGTGATGTTCGTGATCCAGCGCGTGCTTGAGGTCGAGGGCAAATTGACCCTGCTCGACCAGAACCGGGTGATCCGGCCGCATCCCGCCTTTCGCCTGTTTTCGACGGCGAACACGGTCGGGCTCGGCGACACCACCGGGCTCTATCATGGCACCCAGCAGATCAACCAGGGTCAGATGGACCGGTGGAATATCGTCGCCACGCTCAACTATCTGCCGCATGATGCCGAGGTCGAGATCGTGCTGGCCAAGGTGCCGGCCTATGACGACGAAGCCGGCCGCCGCACGATCAGCGCCATGGTGGCGCTCGCCGATCTGACCCGCGCCGGCTTTATCAATGGCGACATCTCGACCGTCATGTCGCCGCGCACGGTCATTACCTGGGCCGAAAATGCGCGCATTTTTGGTGACCTGGCGTTTGCCTTCCGGCTCACCTTCCTCAACAAATGCGACGAGATGGAACGTTCAACCGTCGCCGAATACTACCAGCGCTGCTTTGGCACCGAGCTTGCCGAGACCGGGGTCAATGCGACGCTGATGTAAAGGCGGCGGCGCCGATGGCGAGCGCGATCAGGCGCGCCCGTCGGCGTCCGGGTGAGCGGCGAGACCCGGCCCCCCACGCTCTGCGGCGCGCTGCGACCGCCTCCGGCCAGTGGGAAGCCCGGGCCTCGACCAGGCAGAGCCAATGCGATAGGTGGAACAAGCCTGATGGCGCAGGAATTTTCCCCGGTAGAAATCTTCAAACGCGCAACCGCGGCGACCTTGCGGGCGCTGGCCGAACGCGATGATGTCACCGTCGCCTTCGGCCCGGAAGCGCCGGGGGCGGTCGGGCCGCGGGTGCGCCTACCCAACCCGCCGCGCGACCTGCCGGTTGACGAGACCGCCCAACTTCGCGGCGCGGCCGACAGCCTCGCTTTGCGGCTGCGCTATCACGACGACGCCGTGCACAGTCGCCGGGTGCCGGGGAGCCCGCTGGCGCGCGCGGTGTTCGAAGCGGTCGAGCAGGCGCGGGTCGAGGCGCTGGGCGCGCGCCGCATGACCGGGGTCGCGGCCAACCTCGCTGCAATGCTCGACGAGCAATATCGCCGCCAGGGTTTCGAGCGGATCACCGAGCGCACCGAAAGCACGATGGCCGAGGCGGTGCGGCTGTTGACCCGCGAGGCCTTTACCCACGAACCGCCGCCGCCTTCGGCCCGCCGGGTTGTCGATTTGTGGCGGCCGTGGCTCGAACCGCGCATCGCCCGCGACCTCAGCGAACTCGACCGCGCGATCGGCGACCAAGACGATTATGCGCGGGTAACCCGGCGTATGCTGCAGGATCTCGAGATCGACCTCGGCGAAGTCGAGGAATCCTCGGAGAGCGAGGAGCAGCAGGACGGCGAGGAAGCCGACGGCGAAAACCAGAGCGAAGGTGAGGGGGCGACCACCGGGGCCCAGCCCTCGCCCGACGGTTCGCCGGCGGAGGGCGCGGCCGATGATGCGCAGGACACCGCCGAGGCCGGTGACGGTGAGATGATGCCGGGATCGAGTGATGACGATCCCGGGCGTCCCGGCCGCCCCGGCACCTTGCCGCGCGGCAAAAACGACGACACCGCCGTCTATCGCGCGTTTTCGGTCGCCTTCGACGAGGTTGTCGACGCCGCCGAATTGTGCGATCCCGACGAATTGTCGCGGCTGCGGCAATTGCTCGACCAGCAGCTTTCGCATCTGCAAAGCGTGATCGCGCGGCTCGCCAACCGCCTGCAGCGGCGGCTGTTGGCCAAGCAGACCCGGTCATGGGAATTCGATCTCGACGAGGGATTGCTTGATGCGGCCCGCCTGTCGCGGGTGGTTGTCAATCCGATCCTGCCGCTCGCCTATAAGCAGGAACAGGAAACCGATTTTCGCGACACCGTCGTCACCCTGTTGATCGACAATTCCGGCTCGATGCGCGGGCGGCCGATCACGGTGGCGGCGATGAGCGCCGACATTCTCGCGCGCACCCTCGAACGTTGCGCGGTCAAGGTCGAGATATTGGGCTTCACCACCCGCGCCTGGAAGGGCGGCCAGTCGCGCGAGCGCTGGATTGCCGCCGGCAAACCGCCCAATCCCGGCCGCCTCAACGATTTGCGCCACATCGTCTACAAGGATGCCGACATGCCGTGGCGGCGCGCACGGCGCAATTTGGGGCTGATGCTGCGCGAGGGCATCCTGAAGGAGAACATCGACGGCGAGGCGCTGGCCTGGGCGCATAACCGCCTACGCGAACGGCCCGAGCAGCGCCGCATTCTGATGGTGATCTCCGACGGCGCGCCGGTCGACGATTCGACGCTGTCGGTCAACCCCGGCAATTACCTTGAAAAGCACTTGCGCGAAGTGATCCGCGATATCGAGCGTCTCAAAGAGGTCGAGCTGATCGCGATCGGGATCGGCCACGACGTGACCCGCTATTACCGGCGCGCGGTGACGATCGTCGATGCCGAGCAACTGGGCGGGGTGATGCTCGAAAAATTGGCCGAGCTGTTCGAGGAAGAAAAAGGCGCTCGCACGCGGGTGCGCAGCCGCCACCGCCGCGCCGCATAAGCCGCCGCGCGAGCGGCCGAGCCGGCCCGCTCTGGCAGCGGTGCTGCCCTCGCGCTTCGACGAGCATGGGTGAGGCCGCCGCCACTTTCTTCATGTGGTTGGGCCGGGCGGCCCGCGCGATGCCGGCTGGTCGGAGATGGCGATCGCCGCTAAGCTCGCCCCCGTCTATCTACAGCGGAGCGGACACATGGATTTCGGCGTATTGATGTTTTTCACCGATTACGCGATCTCCGCCGTCGATCTCGCCAAGGCGCTGGAACAGCGCGGCTTTGAATCGGTATGGGCGCCCGAACATTCGCACATTCCGGTATCGCGCAAGACGCCATTTCCCGGCGGCGGCGAGTTGCCCAAGCGCTATTACGATGCGATGGATCCGTTTGTTTCGCTGACCGCGGCCGCGGTCGCGACCACCCGGCTCAAGCTCGCCACCGGCGTGTGCCTGGTGCAACAGCGCGACCCGATCCAGACCGCCAAGCTCGTGGCTTCGATCGACCAGGTCTCGAACGGCCGGTTTCTGTTTGGCGTCGGCGGCGGCTGGAACGTCGATGAAATGGAAAACCACGGGACCGATCCCAAGACCCGCTTCAAGCTGATGCGCGAGCGGATCGAGGCGATGAAGGAGATCTGGACCCAGTCCAAAGCAGAGTACCACGGCGACATGGTCAATTTCGACCCGATCATGGCGTGGCCCAAGCCGGTGCAGAAGCCCCATCCGCCGATCCTTGTCGGCGGCGGTTGGCCCCAGGCGGCAAGGCGTGCGGTGCGCTATGGCGACGGCTGGTGTCCGATCGGCGGTCGCCCGGGCGCCAACCCGCTCGACCGGCTCGACGATTTTCGCCGCATGGCGCGGGACGCCGGGCGTGAGCCGCTGCCGGTGACGTTGTTCAACCCCGAAGAAGATGCCGATCAGCTCAAGCGCTATCGCGACATGGGGGTGGCGCGGGTCGTCGTCATGCTGATGTCGGACCCGGCCGACAAGATCCTGCCTGTTCTCGATCGCTGGGCGGAGCTGATCCGCCGCACCGCTTAGCATGGCGGCAAGGCGGCGCCCGCCGCCCTGGGCTCAGGCCCAGCGGGCGATCTCGGCGAAGTCGAGACGGGGCGGGCGCGGATAGGGGTGCGGGCGTTCGCCATAGCCGATATTCAACAGAAAATTGCTTCGCCAGCGGCCGTCGGCAAAAAATTCGGCATCGACTTTGGCGTTGTCGAAGCCCGACATCGGACCGCAATCAAGCCCCAGCGCGCGCAGCGCCAAAATCAGATAGGCGCCCTGCAACGAGCTGTTGCGAAACGCGGTTTCGCGGGCCAGCGCATCGTTGCTGGTAAACCAGGCGCGCGCGTCGGAATGCGGATAAAGCCGCGGCAGATAGTCGTAAAATTCGCGGTCGAAGGCGACAATTGCGGTGACCGGCGCGGCGCGCACTTTCTCGGCATTACCCGATGACACGCAGGGCAGGAGCCGCGCCTTGCCGGCCGCGCTCTTGACTAGCACGAGGCGCATTGGCTCGCAATTGCCGCTGGTCGGCCCGAATTGCGCCAAGGCGCAAGCCTCTTCGATCAACCCGTCCGGGACCGGTCGGCGCTGCCAATGGGTGAAGGTGCGGGCTTCGGTGAACAGCCGGGCCAGCGCCGCGGGGTCGAGCGCGCTCACGCCGCCAGCGCCTTGCTGCGGCTTTTCATCAGCGGCTGGATGCGCCGCCCGAACTGCTCCATGCCGATCACGAAATCGTCGAATGTCAGCATCACCCCTCTGACCCCCGGCACCGTTGCCACTTCGTCGAGCATCCGCGCCACCGATGCGTAAGAGCCGACGAGCACGCCTTGATTAGTCGGCACGGTGCGGTCGGTCAATTTGTAGCGCTGCGGGGTGGAATAGGGGTCGGGGTTGGGGTCGGCATCGGCCTGCGCTTCGCGCCAGGCAAAGGCTTCGCGGTCGATGCCGGCTTTGTAATGCTCCCATTTGGCCCAGGCGGCGGCGTCGGTTTCGTCGGCGATGACCATGATCAGAACCAGAGCGCCCACCTGGCGCCGGGTGTCCGCGCAGGCGGCGACCAGACGCGCCACACTCGGGGCAAAGCGTGTCGGTTCGTTGACCCCAAAGCTGGCGCAGAAATTATAGTCACAATACGCCGCGGCAAAACGCGTCCCGCGGTCGCTTTGCGCCGCACCGATGATCGGGATCGCGGCCGTGGGCAGCGGGCTGCAGCGGCAATCCTCCATGCGGAAGAATTCGCCGCGGAAGTCGCTGCGTCCGGTCGCCCACAACTCCCGCAAGATCGTGACGTATTCCGCGCAATATTCGTAACGGCGCCGATAGTGTGCCTCGCCCGGCCAGATCCCCATCTGCGTGTATTCGGCCGCCTGCCAACCCGAGACAATATTGAGACCAAAGCGCCCCTGCGAGATCGAATC
>JAJPIH010000049.1 GCA_021324875.1 Alphaproteobacteria bacterium | reverse complement strand
GGGAGCGGCTCCGGCACTTTCCAATAGAGCAGGCGAGTCACGGCGACCGCATAGGGCAGGTTGGCGACCACATTGTGCGCGGGCGTCGTTGGCGCCGCCAATAGCGCGAGGGCCGACTTTTCCGCTCCCGACAGCCGCGTGAGCAGATCGTCGAGGGTTGCCGGCTCGACCTGCCCAATTCCCAGCGCCGGCCCGTCTTCCTGCACAAGGTAGGTGCCCAATAGGCTTTCCTGCGCGATCGTTCCCATCACCAAATAAAAGGCCGCGTCCGAGTAGGGGATGCTCGCCATGCGGTCGAGCCATCCCAGTGTCGGGATCACGACCTGCTGCGCAAACTGCTTGGCGTTGATGGTCATCGCCGCGCTGCCACAATACGAATGCCCCACGGGCCGAAATTGTGTTCGTCGGTCTGTTCTTCGCCGTTGACGATCGTCCGCATCAGACAAAGACCGGTTTCGACATTGGCGCTGAGGATCAATCCAGGGAGGTCGGCCATCGTGTCGCAGCGCACGATCTTGTAGAGCCGGCGCTCGCTCTCGGGGTCGGCGGCCGTCAGCTTCAGCGGCAGCATGGGCGTCGTCTCGCCTCAGGTGGTGGCGCCCTGCACGCGGATGTCGGCCGAGCCCTTGTAGGCGGCGGTGCCGGCCGGCAAGGTCAGGCGCAGCCAGATGCCTTGCGCACCGGCGCTGTTGGGTGCCGCCCCTGATGGCAAATTGCCGGGCGACGGCACGTTGATAAAGGCCGGCTGGGTCACGAACGAGCCGCAGCCGGTCGGGACAAAGCTCGAAATTTGCTGGCGCGGGTTGATGGTGTTGGTGTCGTTGAGCGCCGTGCACAACGCGGCGTCGAGCAGCGCCCCGGTCGGCAAGGTCGGGGTCTCGCTCGCGATCTCGATCTGGGCGCCGGTCAGCGCCGTCGCAGTGTTGTTGTTGACCGCGAACACCTTTTCAAAGAAATACCGGGCCGAGCCGGTCGGCACATCGGCGGCGGCAGTCCAGAACAGGCGTGTGACCGCGAGCACTGCGTTGGGGCTGATCTCGAACAACAGCCCTTGCACGATCTTATAGGTAGTCGTGTTGTCGGGCACCGTTCCCCAGTCGCGATTGATCGCAACGGTGTCGGTGCCATAGCCCGAGGTGGCAATAATCATGCGCAGCTGGTTGGGGCCGGTGCCGCCGCGCGTCCAGATCAGCATGCCGGGCGACACGCTGGCGCCGTCGCCGGACTGCAATTTGAACAATGGCGGGGTGGTGCCGCTGGTATTGGCCGAGCCGGTTTGTGCCGTGTGATAGGTCGTGTCGGTCGTGACCGAGCTCGCCGGCAACACGCAGGTATGGGCCATGCAGGCGACATCGCCGACCGCGGCGGTGCCGCCCGGATTGGTGAGCCCGGCGATCGCGCCGCCGGTGATCACCACCGCGCCGATGCGCTCAAAGGTCTGCGAGCCGGTGACGACGGTCTGGCCGTTCAATGTGACAGCGGCCGGCGTCTGAATCACGCCGGTACTGTCACGGCCGGTGACCTGCGCTTTGACCGCGGTGTCGGAGGCCGAACTCGACACCCAATCCATCGTGCCGGCCGGCGAGATGTCGTAAAACGCGACGCGCTTTGTAAAATCGACCGCGCCGCCGACGGTGACGCCGTCGGCCTCGGGCATATTGGCCGAGCCATAGACGACAACGTTGTTTGGTGTGACGCTCATTTGCGCATCTCCTTAACGGCGGTACGTGGCCAGCCAGTGACTAAGCCGCATTGATGTCTCTCGCAGTGATCGCGCCGAGAAGCACGCCTCAACTGACAAACCCAAGGGGTTCAGTGGCGGCTCTTTGAATATTCGAACGGCCTGGGATGTCGGCTGCGTTGACCCGGCCCCAGGCAAGCCGACTGCTTTAACCGGGTCCGCTCTGAGCGCGGAGCCGCTGCACAATTGCGATGGTGGTGTCGATTATTGTCGGGTTGTGATTTGTTGCAGCGGGCGATCCCCGCCTACGATGCCCGGGAGCCCCAGCACGTTGCGGGCCTCGTTAAGCGAATAGATTCCGTCTTTGACATAGGTGTCGAGGATCGCTGCAAGATCTTTCGCATTCGAGGGCCAGACATCGGACCAGACGAATTCCAGGTCTTTATGCCCCATGCGTTCTTGTATGACGGTGTCGACAAGTCGCTTGACCCAGTTCGTCAGTGGCGCCAAGCCTTCCTCGATCGCGGTTTCCTGGGCAGATTGGGCTGTCGCTCGGTTGACTTGCGGTGTGAATGCGGTGGGCGGCAATGAGAATGCATAGCAGACAATCCGCGCCAGCCACTCGTCGAACTCGTCTTTGTAGGGCGCCTCTTTGAACGGCTGATATTTGGCCCCGGTCGGGGCCCAGATCAGTCGCGTACGATTGGCCGTATTGCCCGCGAGGATCGAGTCGAACCACTCCTGGAATTGGCGGATCTGCTCCGCATTCCAACCGTCGGGCGCATTGAGGAGGCCGGGCGGAACATTACCCTCGGTGAAGTGCTGTAACTGCATCAACTGCCGACGCAGGCCGATGTTGATCGTGACGACAATCTGCTCGCAGGGGCTGAACCCATAGGCCTTGTGCGGACGCATATTGCGCGGCAAATAGATAATCTCGTCGGCGGTCAGCAGTTTCCACGGCCGGCCGTGAATGACCTGTTCATAAGCCGGCGCCGGCGGCTGAGGGCGTCGCCCAGTGTCGTCGATCAGCACCTTGATCGTGGCGCCATCAACCACGTCAAGGCCGACAATCTCTTGGGTGCGGCTGCGCCTCACTTCGAGACAAGGCGCATCCAGCACCAACAGGTCTTCAAGCAGGTCGCGCAGCCAAGTGGCGAATGGCCGCTCGCCGTCGGGTCGGCGCCAGAACTCGGTTAGCTTGGCAAGCCGCCCCGAGGCGTCGGGGAGCGGAGCCACGTCGCGACGCACTCTGATCGTCCAGCCGAGCTTTTCGATCTGGTCCTTGCGCGTTTCGATCGCCAGGCGGGTGATGTCATGATGCTCGGCCAGCGCCCGAAGCTCCTCAAACCCGATGCGTTCATAGGCGCGGGGCGTATAGATCGTGTTATAGCCGACCGGAAAATCCCATACGCGTAGCCTTTCGCGCTCGGGCGGAACCAGCGGGTAGCCCGGAGAAAAGATTCCCTGATCGGGCTGGAACACCTGGCGATATCGGGTGATGTCATTTTGTGATCCGAAACCGCCCCAGCTGTACGAGGCGACTGGAGCCGGCTTTGCTTCCGATACGCTCATTTTACTCTCTCGGAAAACCTGTCCGTTACAGGCCGATCTCTCGGTCCTGCCCAGGAATTGGCTTGCGACCCAATCCTGGCGACCCTGCCGCAGCGCGACAAACATCTCCAGCCGCACTTGCGTCGGGGATCCCCGGCCGGCTCTCGCAGCTCGGCCATAGGTTCGCCCAGTCGTTCCTAGAAGCTCGACAGGGCAGCGCGCTTCCACGTGTTCGGTGCGGCGCAGAAATAGATGTAGCTGCTGTCCGCCTGCAGTTGGCCGACATTGCACGCGGCGGAACTGCTGCTTTGCGTGCCGGGCGAAAGCAAACCGCCGAGAGTGTTCAAGGTCTGTGGCGTCACGCTGACGACGCGAAAATTGCTGCCATCAAAGCGCAACTGGAGAAATTCGTAATTCTGACCGGGTGCGAGAGCAAGCGAGGAAACGGCGGCACCCCCTCGAGCCGGGACCAAGATCATCGCCCCGCCGCTCCCGGCGACCTGGACGGTCAGAGGCTTTCCGGCATCGCTCGAAAATCCCATCGTCCACCCCGGGGCGATCCCGCTGGGCGGCGGCAGGGTCACCGTCAAACCGCCCGTCGTATTGGCGCTCGATAGAGCGTTGCCATTGTCGCCGGGGCCTGCGACATAAGTTGCTGCGCTGGGGAAATTCCAGCGGTTGAGATCTGGCGTCGATCCATACATTCCGATCAGCGCCGCGGTGGCCGGGGTTGCCTCGGTGATCCGAAAGTTGCTGCCATCAAAGCGCAGCACCAGAAACTCGTAGTTGGCCGTCGCCAGTGATACGCTCGAGACCGAGCCACCGCTCCCAGGATAGAGAATATGGGCATTACCGGCGCTGTTAACTTGAACCGACATGGTTTTGTTGTTGTCTGTGGCCAACGCCATTGTCCAGCCCATCGGCAATGTACTGGGATTGGGCAGGGTTACTGCCATGTAAGAGGCCGGACTGTTGTAGTTGGAAACGGCATTGCCGTTGTCGGACAGCGCGGCGGCATAGCTGCTGACCGCGGGGAAACTCCAATGGGTGATCCCGGCTGTTCCGATCATGCCGTTGGCTTGGGCGGTGGCCGGGGTGGCTTCGATCACACGGAAATTGCCGCTGCCGTCATATTGCAACACGGCAAATTCATAGGCCCCCTGGCTGGTGTTGGCGAGGGTCATGCTGGTCGCGGCGGCGCCGCTGCCCGGCCACAGGAGATGCCCGCCGGAAGCGGCAGCGACCTGAACCGTCAATGGCTTGCCATTGTCAGTCGCAAAACCGATGCTCCACCCCGCCGGCAGACCGGTGACCGGCGGCAGCGTGACGGTTAGACCCGCAGCACTATTGTAACTCGACAAAATGTTGCCGTTGTCACCAAGCGTCGCTGCATAGCCTGAAGCGGAAGGATAAAGCCAGTTGCTCGGCCATGGCGGCGGCTCGAAACCCATGTTGAGACGCGTGTTGCGGGTCGAGGAAACCACGCGCCAATTGCTGCCGTCGGATTGGACGCGCAGATATTCGTAATTGCCGGCGCCAAGGGTCACCGACGAAAGGGATCTATTGCCGAGCAGAATGCCGCCCGTCGGCGCAATCAAGATCAACCCTTTGCCGTTGTCGGTGGCCACCGCCATTGTCCAGCCCGGATTGACCGCGGCGATCGGCGGCAGGGTGACGGTCATCGAACTGCCGGGCGTATTGTAGCTCGACACGGAAAGACCGTCGTCGATCGGCGCCGCGGTGTAGCTTGCGGCCGACGGGAATATCCATTGCGGCCGTGATCCGGTGCCCTCGACCGAGATACCGACCGAATTGGGTCCATAATTGACAACGGAACCGCCGTAATTCGGGTTGATGAGGGTGTTGCCGATGCTCGCCGTGGCGTTGACCGCAGTCGCGCAATCGAAATAGGGCGATACAAACGTGTTGAGACCGTTGTGAGTGAATGTAATCGCCAGACAGGTCGGGGAAACCTCAAGGTCGAGCGCGAAAAAGGTGTTCGAGAAATTGTAGCCATTCTCCAGCACGACGCCACGGCCGCCGACGCCGCCCGCAG
>JAJPIH010000302.1 GCA_021324875.1 Alphaproteobacteria bacterium | reverse complement strand
GCTGTGCCTGCGCGGCGGCCACCTGCGCCGCCAGCGAGCGTTCGTTGGAGACGGCCTGGTCAACAGCCTGCTGCTGCCCGGCGGGGGTTTTCAGCAGGTACCCGGCGCGCGCGAGTTGCTTTGCGGCAAAGGTGTGCTGGGCTTCGAGCTGGGCGACATTGGCTTGGTTGAAATCGACCTGCGCCTGAAACGGTGGCTGTTCGAGAAGATAGAGGAGATCGCCTTTTTTGACCTCGGCGCCCTCGACAAACTCCCGCTTCTCAAGAAAGGCGGTGACCCGTGCGACCAGATTGACCCGCCCGACGGCTTGGATGCGGCCGATGAACTCGTTGGTCTGGGTAATCTGCTGCGGCGCGACGCGCACGACACCAACCGCTGGCGGCCCCGGAGCCGGCTGAGCCCTGCCCGAGGCCGCCAATGCGCACAATGCCAAGCTCAGGCCAAGACGCGGGAGGGCCGACGCACAGCGCATTGGTCGCAGCATACCGATCGTCGTGCGATCGCTCAATTCATTCACTATCGCTTCCCGGATCGGCCGGTTTGCGCCGCCGCTCGCTCGCCGCCGCAACCCGCGGTCCACGCGGGCACGGCTGATTGCGGGGCGCGGGCGAATTCGGCGTAAACTGTCGATTGTACAACCGAGACCATCCGGAGTTGGCCTGTGACCACCGCCTCCGCCGCGTTTTGCCGTTCCCATCCTTGTCACGCCCGGGGTTGGCGATGGACGGGAGCGTGTCGATGATCCCGGCGCCGTTTGACCTTTACCGCGGTAGGGTGCTGCCCGAATGGATCGATCTCAACGGGCACATGAACCTCGCCTACTACACGGTTCTGTTCGACTACGCGACCGACCTTCTGTTCGAAACGATCGGCATCGGCCGCGAATACAAAGACGCCACCGGATACGGCACCTTTGTTGTCGAAACCCACAACCGCTACGAAAGCGAGCTGCTCGTCGGCGAGGAGGTGCGCGTCGCCAGCCAGATCCTCGCCTTCGACAACAAGCGGCTGCATCTTGCACACGAGATGTTTCGCCTTGCCGACAACCGGCGCGCGGCAACCCAAGAACTGATGTTTCTGTCGATTGATCTCGAGCGCCGGCGGGTGGCGCCGTTCCTGCCCGAGGCTCGAGCGCGGATTGCCGCTGCCGCCGCCGCACATGCCGGCCTGGCCCGGCCGCTTTGGGTCGGGCGCCGGCTGGTGATGCCTCAGCTCTGAGCGGCCGGCGAATCCGGGTGCGCGCCGGGCATCGCCGATGCCGCGAGCCTCAGCGGAGCGCGTAGTGGATCAGATAGTCGGCAAAATCGCCCGGTTTCAGCTTGATTTCGCCGGGCCCGGTGCCGCCGCCGCTCAACGCCCTGGATACCAACAGATGGTTTTCGACCCGTTGCTCACTCAGCCGGAACACCCCGACCGCACCTTTGAGTTTCGGGTAGAGATTGGGGTCGATCAT
The DNA here is from genome assembly GCA_021324875.1 of Alphaproteobacteria bacterium. Lineage (GTDB taxonomy): Bacteria > Pseudomonadota > Alphaproteobacteria > ATCC43930 > CGMCC-115725 > AP-15. The sequence continues at coordinate 16,181 of JAJPIH010000302.1, read as the reverse complement.
TTTTTCCTTGGCGGCCAGTCGCGCCAGCGCCTCCTCCTCATCGAGATCGGCCACCGCGCGCTTACGCACGACCGTCCAATCGGTTTCGCCGGCCCAGCCGCGCCCGGCAAGCAGCTTCGGGTCCTCATCGGTGACGCCGACTTTGTAGACATGCCGGCCAAGACCGACGTCCGAGGCCCAGCGCGAGAGCCGGGTGCTACGCGCGACGTAAAGTGTGCCCACCGCGACCCTCCGCTCGACTGCGGGAATATTGCGTTCGGCGATCCGTTTTAACCGAGAGTTTTGGGCAATCCAACGACCGGAACCTTGTCGATGCCGTTCTTGATCGGCGCTGCAATCGCGGCCACCACCCTAGTGAGCATGGCGCTCGGACAAATCACGACCGGATTCGAAGCATTCGGGGTGCTGCTCGCCGCGGGCGTGCTGATGACTCTGCGGGAAGGATAAAACCCGGCGTCGACTGCGGGGATTCGCCGCACGCCGCTTTCCTCCCGCGGCCGCCGGGAGATCGGGCCCGACCCGCGATTTCCGGCCGCCTCTTACGAAGTGACATAAAGAGAAACATTTCGATACACTCCCGCCAGCCTCGGTCGAGGTGAGTTGGGGGGTGTCGAAAAATGTGGCGGCCGTTTTTAGCCCGCGCCTGCGCGCTGGCCCTGGGTCTGTTGATGTTGTCAAATGTCACGGCGGCGGCGATCGGGCTCGATCCAGCGTTTCATCGGAATTTACTGGGGCCAGCCCGCGCCCGGGGCGCCGTTGTCTGGAATCACGGCCGCTCTCTCGACAGCGAAGATTATCTCGCCCCCACCCCACCCTATTTGCGCGCTTTGCGCGATGGCGGCTGGGACGTGTTTCGCTTTGACCGGCTGCGCGACAGCGACACCTTGAGCGCGAGCTCACGCCGGCTGGTGGCCATCGTCACCGAGCTCAAACACCGCGGTTATCGCCGCATTGTGCTGGCCGGACAGTCGTTCGGCGCGTTTCTGGCGCTGATGGCGGCGGATGAAGCGAGCGCGGTCGACGCCGTGATCGCCACCGCCCCCGCGGCTTTCGGCGATTTTCAGGAGTTTTACGATACTTGGCGGCTCAATGCCGCGCGCCTCTACCCGCTGCTTGACCGGCTCAAACGGGCGCGGGTGATGCTGTTCTTTTTCCACGGCGACGATTTCGATCCCGGCGGGCGCGGCATCGAGGCGCGCGCGATTTTGGCGCGCCGTGGGCTGGGCTTTGCCGTTGTCGATCAGCCGGCCTACCTGACCGGACACTGGATCGCGTCGAGCGGGGCATTCCTGCGTCGGTTTGGCGACTGCATTCGCGACTTTGTCGACGATGATGGCCTTCACGGTGAGTTTTCGTGCCGGCCGGTGTGGGGCGAAGCGCCGAGCGCGGATTTGCGGCTGCCGCTCGACCTGCTGCGTCATATGGCGCCCTCCCCGCGCCTCGGCGCGCTGTTCGGCGCCAGCCTGCGTCCTTCGGTCGCGGCAGGTCCGGCCGCAAACGACCTTTGGTACGGGTTTTATCCCAATGGCCGCGAGGTGTTGATCGCTGTCCAGTCGGTCAAGGGCCGGGAGTTGACCGCCATTTACGCGATCGGACCGGGCATCGATCCGGGCGAGCCGGCCGAGTGGAGCCGGCGCCAAGGCCGGCTCGAAGGCCGCGAACTCGTCTTCGCACAGCCGGGTAAAAGCACGCTGCGCTTCCGCCCGATGGATGACGGCTTGCTCCGCGCAACCTGGATTTCCCCGGACGGTCGCATCCGGATGCACGCGGAGATGCGGCCGGCCGACGTTTCGGCGCTCGCGGTCCGCGCGGCTGCGGCGGCCGGTGGTCCTCAGCTCCAGTAGCGGCCGCTGCCGCCGATGGCGACGACCACCAGACCGAGCGCCAAGTTGATCGTGACAATCAGGCGGATCTGGCCGAGCTGACGGGCGCCCTCGGCCCAGTCCTGACGCGCCACCGCCACCCGCAGACGCCGCCACGGCGCAAAATAGAGGTGCAGGAACAACAGCATCATGATGATGCCGAGAACCTGCATCACATTGACATAGGCCGGCAATGCGGCGAAGCCGCCGAACAGGGCGAAGACCAGGCCGTAGCCGCTGGCCAGCAGCAGCACGATCGCGGTGAAAACCCAAGGAAAAAAGCGCTCGAACACGCGGGTCCATAGCGGCAGGCGCAATTCCGGATCGAGCAGCCCCGCCGCCGGCCGCAAGACCTGATGCGCGAAAAACATTCCGCCGACCCAGACGACGGCGGCCAGAATGTGGACGATCAGCGCCGCCACAGAGAGCCCCGGCGCGGCCGGCACCGCTCAGTCCCCATAGGCCGGATGGCGGCGCGCAAAACCGCCAAACAGGTCGAGCATTCGGCTCCGCCAGGCCGAGACCGGGTCATCGGCCGCCAGCACCTCGAAGTCGCTGATTGCGCGCACCCATTGAAAGGCGCCAAATACGATGTAATCGACATAAAGCGGCGCCGCTCCACCGAGAAATTGCTGTCGTTCGACGGTTCGCCGCAGCGGCGCCAGGCTGGCGCGAAATGCCGGCAGGCGCGTCTCGCGACCGTTGCAGACCTCTTCGAGCGTCTTGCCAAAGCGCTCTTCGCGTGACTGCCGAAAATACGGCTGGTCCTGCGCTGCGGCGTGACGCCAGATATCGAGCACCGCGAACTCGATCAGCCCCGGATGCAGAACCGTCTCGGTCCAGTTTTGGACAAAGGATGTCAGTGCCCGGCCGACAGCGCCGCCAAACAGCGAGGGACGGTCGGGGTATTGCGCTTCGAGATAATCGGCGATCGCGGTGGAGTCGTGGACCACTGTGCCATTGTCGACGATCACCGGCACCCGCCCCTGATTCGGCTGTGGCAGCCTGTCCTTTTCGGTGAAGCGCCAGGGAATGGTTTCGACCGCCAGTCCCTTATGGGCAAGTGCCATTTTGATGCGCCAGCAGAACGGGCTGAACCGCCGCTCCGGCTCGGCGCCGGCAAGATCGTAGAGCGTGATCGGCATAGCATCCTCCGCGAACAGCCCTGGGTCCCGCCACTTAGAGCGCCACGCGTTGAAGCGCAACGGTTGATCGCGCCGCCTGCGCGCTTCTGGCACAGCCATTGCTCGACCAACGCCGCGCAGTGGTTGACCAGGTGCAGGTTGACGTGACCGATAGCGGCTTTAGCGAAGCACAAAAGCAATATCTCGAAGGGTTTCTGACTGCGGTCATCAAAAAGCACGCGCCGCCGCTGCCCAGTCCGAGCGCAACCGGTGCCGGCGCTGCCCAATTCGACGCCACCCCCGATCCCTGCCGCATCCACGTCGAGGCGCAAGACCGGGCGGTTGCGTCGGGCGCGACGCTGCCGCCCGAAGAGCGGGCCAAACGCGCCAAAAACCCGTTCGACATGTGGGATGAGATGCTCGCCAACGCCGCCGCAGGCCGGTTTCCCGGCGGCATCGATGTCTTTCTGCACAAATTTCACGGTCTTTTTTACGTTGCCCCCAACCAGAACGCGTACATGCTGCGGTTGCGGCTGCCGGGCGGCATCTTGTCGTCCTTCCAGGCGCAAGGCCTGGCTGCCATTGCCGAGCGCTTTGGCGGCGGTTATGTCGATGTGACGACCCGCGCCAATCTGCAGATCCGGGAAATCGGCGCCGCTGATCCAGTCAATGTTCTGGTTGCGATTGCCGAACTCGGCCTGACTTCGCGCGGCGCCGGCGCCGACAACATCCGCAACATCACCGGCAGTCCGGCCGCGGGGATCGATCCGCAGGAGCTAATCGACACCCGGCCGCTATGCCGCGAGCTGCATCATTACATTCTCAACCACCGCGAACTCTACGGCTTGGCGCGCAAATTCAACATCGCCTTTGACGGTGGCGGACGCCTTGCCGTCCTTGAAGCCACAAACGACATCGGCTTTGCCGCCGTGCGGGTTGCCGCCGGTCACGCGGTGGCCGCGGGTGTCTATTTCCGGATGCTTCTCGGCGGCGTGACCGGGCACCGGGCCTTCGCCGACGACAGCGGCGTACTGCTGGCGCCGCATGAGGTGGTCCCTGCCGCGGTCGCCGTTCTTCGCACGTTTATCGCCTTTGGCAATCGCACCGACCGCAGCCAGGCGCGGCTGAAATATCTTCTCGAGCGCTGGGGCATGGAAAAATTCCTGGCCGAGGCGGCGGCCCACATGCCGTTTGCGTGGCGCTTTTTCGCGGCCGACGAGTGCGAGAAGCGGGGGCCGATCGACAAGCACGGTCATATCGGCGTGCATCCGCAAGCACAATCCGGGTTCTGTTACATCGGCGTTGTGCTGCCGGTCGGTCGCCTGCGCGCAGCGCAACTGCGCCGCCTGGGCGAGATCGCAGCCCGCTACGGCTCCGGCACTCTGCGGCTCACCGTATGGAAGAACCTGCTCATTTCGGACATTCCCGAGGCCGAGATTGGAGCCGCGGTCGCCGAGATCGAGGCGATTGGCCTCGGCGCTAATGCAAGCGCCGTGCGCGGCGGGCTGGTCGCTTGTACAGGCAATGCCGGATGCAAATTTGCGCTTGCCGACACCAAGCGCCATGCGTTGGCGCTGGCCGACCATCTCGAGGCGCAGCTGACGCTCGACCAGCCGATCAATATTCATCTGACCGGCTGCCCCAATTCATGCGCCCAGCATTATGTCGGCGATCTCGGCCTGCTCGCGACCAAAATCGAGCGCGGCGACGATGAAGTCGAGGGCTACCACATCGCGATCGGCGGCGGCAGCGGCGCCGAAACCGCGCTCGGGCGCGAGATTTGGGCGTCTGTGCCGGCCGACGAGGCGATGACACGGGTCGCGGCGCTGCTGCGCGCCTACCTCGCGCACCGCCAGCCCGGCGAGAGTTTTCATCTCTTCGCCAACCGTCACACCGTCGCCGAATTGGCGAGAATCGCGGGTTTTGATCTCGCGGCGAGGCGGTGAATGACGATCGTCCCACGGCTTCCCGACAATGCGCCATTCTCACTGGCGCAGCGGGCCTGGCTCGACGGCTTTATCGTCGGCCTGACCGGCTGGGACGAAGCGGCCGAAGTCGCGCCGGCCCCGCCCGCGCCCGCCATTGCCCCGGTCGAGGAAGAAGATTTTCCTTGGCACGACCCGGCGCTGTCGCTCGACGAGCGGCTAGCGCTTGCCGCCGGGCGCCGCCCCGAACACCTGCTGATGGCGGCGATGGCGCAGCTCGATTGCGGCCAATGCGGCTATCTTTGCCATAGCTACGCCAAAGCGATCGCCAGCGGCGCCGAACCCGATCTCGCCCGCTGCGTGCCCGGTGGCAAGACGACCTCGCGCAAGCTCAAGGAACTGACCGCGGCAGTGGCCGGATCAAAACCCGCGCCGGCATCGGTTGCGCCACTTGCGATGCCCACACCGCCGATGGACGACCACAAGCCCGGGGAAATCCTTCAGCCGGTGCGGTTTTGCAGCGCGCACCGGCTCAACCGCCCGGGCTCGGAAAAGGACACCCGCCACATTGTCTTCGGCGGCGCCGAGGTTGTGGCCTACGAGGCCGGCGACAGTCTCGGCGTTGTCGCGCGCAACGCCCCTGAACTTGTGGCCGCCATCATCGAACGGCTCGGCGCTAAGCCCGACACTACGGTGAGGCTCGCCGATGGCGGCGAATGCGGGTTGGCGGAGGCGCTGCTCGATCGTTGCGAAATCCGCCGGGTGTCCGACCAGGCGATCGTAGTGCTGGCATCGCGCGCCCATGACCGCAGCCAGTCGGTGATCCTGCAGGCGATGGCCGAAGGTTATCCGGGCGCCGGCCCCGAAGACGCCGACCTCCTCGACCTTCTCGAAGCCTTCCCGTCGGCGCGGCCGCCGCTTTCCGAACTGGTCTCGGCGCCCGACCCGTTGCGGCCCCGGCTTTATTCAATCGCTTCATCACCTAAAGCCGGCAAAGACGAGATCCACCTCGTGGTCGAAGCCGTGCGTTACCAAAAGCGCGCCCGCCCGCGTCACGGTGTCGCCTCGACTTATCTCAGCGATCGGCTGGGGCCGGACGAGACGGTCTCAGTCTTTGTCCACCGCGCCCCCGGGTTTCGCCTTCCCGCCGGGGTCGACACGCCGATCGTCATGATCGGCGCCGGCACCGGGCTCGCCCCGTTCCGCGTCTTTCTGCAAGAGCGCCGGGCGCTTGGCACGCGCGCCCGCAACTGGCTCGTGTTCGGCAATCAGCGCCGGTCCTCCGATTTCCTGTTCCAGGCCGAACTCGAGGATTATCACCGCGACGGGCTCTTGACCCGTCTCGACACCGCGTTTTCGCGCGACCAGGCGGACAAGGTTTATGTTCAGCATCGCCTGCTCGAACAGGCGGCAACGCTGTGGGCATGGCTCGCCGAGGGCGCCCACCTTTATCTGTGCGGCGATGCGCAACGGCTGGCCCGCGACGTCGAGGCCGGTCTCGTCTATATCATCGCCCGCGAAGGCGGAATGCCCTCCGATGCGGCAAAAGCGCATCTCGCCGCGCTCGCCCGCGACGGGCGCTATCACAAGGACGTCTACTGAGCGAGCGGTGACGGCGCGGCACGCCGCGGCGATTGGCGCCCTGTTTAACGGTGTTGCCGCGCGGCGACCGGCACGAGCGGGAAAGACCGGCCAGCCCCTCGCTTGAGCGTGGCGGCACGGGTAGTATGGCCGCCTCATCTGCGGCCTGGAGGGCGCCTTGCCGACCGTTTTTGTGCTGACCGGGCCCAACCTCAACCTCTTGGGAGTGCGCGAGCCGGAGATATATGGGCGGACCACCTTGAGCGATATCGAGGACCGCTGCCGGGCCCGGGCCGCGGCCCTCGGTCTTGGCATCGACTTTCGCCAGACCAATCACGAAGGTCAGCTGGTCGACTGGATACAAGAGGCGCGCACGGCGGCGGGGATCGTCCTCAACGCCGGCGCATTGACCCACACTTCGGTCGCGATTCTCGATGCGCTGGGCGCCGCGGGCGTGCCGGTTATCGAAGTGCACCTGTCGAACATCTTTCGCCGGGAAGCATTCCGCCATCATTCTTATGTCAGCTCCGTGGCGGCGGGCGTGATTTGCGGCCTCGGCGCGCATGGCTACGAACTGGCGCTCGAGGCGATCGCCCAACTGCTCGCCGCCGCTGCCAATAAGGAGGAGCGGTGAGGTTTGTACGCGGCCGGAAAGAAGCGCTGTTTCCGGACCCTGACCTGATCCGCACGCTTGCCAGATTGTTGAGCGAGAACGGGCTCAACGAGATCGAATACGCGGTCGGCGACCGGCTGATCCGGGTGGCGCGTGGCGCCCCACCTGGGACCGCCGGCGCGGCCCCGGCGCCCTCTCAACACGAGGCGACGACGGTCGCGCCCGCGGCCGGTGCGGGGGCACGAGCCGAACCGCTCGCCGGAGCGATCACCTCGCCAATGGTCGGAACCGTTTATCTCGCCCCGCAGCCGGGGGCCCCGCCCTTCGTGCGCCGCGGCGATGCGGTCGTCGCCGGTCAGCCATTGTTGATCATCGAGGCGATGAAGGTCATGAACGAGATCCACGCGCCTTGCGCCGGCCGGGCCACCGAGATCCTGGTCGAAGACGCCCAGCCGGTCGAATACGGGGCAACGCTGATGCTGATCGAAGAAGCGGTCCGCTGACCGGCGCAGAACCGCCCGTCAGGCCATGTTTGCGCCAGCTCATGTTTGAAAAAGTGTTGATCGCCAACCGCGGCGAGATCGCGTTGCGCATCCACCGGGCCTGCCGCGAGATGGGCATCAAAACCGTCGCGGTGCATTCAACCGCCGATGCCGACGCAATGAATGTGCGGCTCGCCGACGAAACCGTCTGCATCGGGCCGCCGCCCGCCCGCGAAAGTTATTTGAATGTCGCCGCAATCCTGACAGCGGCCGCGATCACCGGCGCCGACGCGATCCATCCCGGGCTCGGTTTTCTGGCCGAGAATGCCGATTTCGCCGAGGCGGTCGAAGAGCATGGCTTTGTCTTTATCGGGCCGGCGCCCGAGCATATCCGTCTGATGGGCGACAAGGTGGCCGCCAAAGCCGCCGCCGCCCGGCTTGGCCTGCCGACCGTCCCGGGCTCGGCGGGAGTGGTGAATGATCCGGTCGCCGCCGAAAGGGCGGCGGCCGAGATCGGCTATCCGGTGCTGATCAAAGCCTCGGCAGGCGGCGGCGGACGCGGCATGAAAATCGCGCGCGACCGCGCCGAACTGGGCCGCATGCTGCCCTTGGCGCAGCGCGAGGCGGCGGCTTTTTTTGGTCGTGGCGACGTCTATCTCGAGCATTTCCTCGAACGACCGCGCCATATCGAGATCCAGGTGCTCGGCGACGGCCAGGGTGGTGTCGTTCACCTTGGCGAGCGCGACTGCTCGATGCAGCGCTCGCATCAAAAGGTGGTCGAGGAAACCCCGTCGCCGGGATTGAACGCCGAGGAGCGCGACCGTCTCGGCGCGCTGGCGGTGGAAGCCATGCGCGAACTTGGTTATCGCAGCGCCGGCACCCTCGAATTCCTTTATCAGGAGGGCAAATTCTTTTTCATCGAGATGAACACACGGCTCCAGGTCGAACACCCGATCAGCGAAATGGTCAGCGGCGTCGACATTGTGCGCGAGCAATTGCGCATCGCCGACGGTGCTTCGCTCGGCTATCGGCAGGCCGAAATCCGGCTGTCGGGCCATGCCATCGAATGCCGGATCAATGCCGAAAACCCCGTGGATTTTCGTCCCTCGCCGGGGCGCGTGACCGATTATCATGCGCCGGGCGGCCTCGGCGTGCGCGTCGACAGTGCGCTCTATCAGGGCTATGTCGTACCGCCCTATTACGACAGCCTGGTTTCGAAACTCATCATTCATGGCCGCAGCCGCAACGAGTGCCTGATGCGTCTGCGGCGCGCCTTGGAGGAATATGTGATCGGCGGCATCGAGACGACGATCCCGCTCCACCAGCGCCTCGTCGCCGCGCGCGACTTCATCGACGGCGATTACGACATTCACTGGCTCGAACGCTTCGTCGGGCGGGGCGAATGAGGCTGCACAGAAGACGGCTAACGCCGGAGATTTTGCTGGCCGCTTATGCCGTGGGTGTTTTTCCGATGGCCGAGTCGGCCGACGATCCCGAACTATTCTGGGTCGATCCTGAAGACCGCGGGATCATCCCGCTCGAAGCCTTCCACATTCCGCGGCGCTTGCGCCGTCTCATTCGGCAGCGGCCCTTCAGGGTGACCTGCGACACCGCCTTTTCCGCGGTCATCCGCGCTTGCGCCGAAGCCAGCGAGAAACGCCCGAACACGTGGATCAACGACGAAATCATCCGGCTTTACGAGGGCCTGTTTGCGCAGGGCGCGGCGCACAGCGTCGAGTGCTGGCGGGAGGGATCATTGGCCGGCGGGCTCTACGGCGTTGCGATCGGCGCCGCATTCTTTGGCGAAAGCATGTTCAGCCGCGCGACCGACGCCAGCAAGATCGCGCTCGTCCATCTTGTGGCGCGGCTGCGGGCCGGCGGTTACCGCCTCCTCGACACCCAGTTCCTCACCCCGCACCTTGCCCGCTTTGGCGGCATCGAGATCAGTCGGGCGCATTACCACCGCCGGCTGGCCGCGGCGCTGGCTCACCGGGCGTCGTTTCCACTCGAATTGCCGGGCGACGGCGACCCGCTTGCCTTCGTGCCGGCTCCGGTGCAATCGAGCAGGATCACGTCATAGACCGGGTGCTCAAGCGACGACAGCGCCGGGCTTTGTGCGAACATCCAGCCGCTGAAGCGGCGGATATCGGCCTCGCCCGGCCGCACCTCGTCGATCTGCAGAAACGCCGCGTCTTCGGGCCGGTCTTCGGGCGGGCTCTTTTCGCAGTCGCGTACCGTGATCCGCAGGGTTCCAAACTGCACCGTCTTGTCGACAGGTGCGGTAATCTCGGAGACCCGGGCGGTGATCTTGTCGAGGCCTTGCAGGATCGCCACCGGCTCCTTGATCATGTCGGATTGATCGGCCGCAACCCCGTTCGGTCTCAGGCATGGCACCGCCGCACCGGCGATCGCCGCCGCCAGACCGACAAGCCGTCCGCTCAGGCTGCGCAGCGCCATCAGCTTATCGCGCGCAGGCGCGCCTCGCGGGCGGCGATCGCGGCTTCGCGCTGGAGCAGGAGACGAGCGCGCTCGACGACCGGCACGTCGATCATCCGGCCGTCGACCGTCACCGCGCCGACCCCTTCGGCGAGCGCTTTGTCATAAACCGCGACAACGCGGTGAGCGTGGTTGATCTCTGCCGGCGTCGCGCGGAATTCCTGGTTGAGGATCGGGACCTGGCTCGGATGGATGACCGAGGCGCCGATAAAACCGAAGCGTCGCGAGCGGCGAATCGTCTCGCGGAAACCATCGAGATCGTGGAACTCGGCGATCGAGCCGATAAAACCGAGCGGCATGATACCGGCGGCGCGGGCCGCAAACACCGCCATCTGCTTGGGCATGGTCAGCGCCTCGGGCTCGGCCATGATGCCCGCCGAGGTCGCGAAATCCTCGGCGCCGAGGGTCAGCGCGCACAGCCGTGGATGAGCCCGGGCAATCTCGGCGAGGCGGAAAAACGCATCGGCGGTCTCGACCATCGCGATCAAGCGGGTTGCCCCCGGTTCTACGCCGCGCAAGGCCTCGACCTCCGTCACGATTTCGGCGATCAGGCGGACATGCTCGGCGCTCTCGGTCTTGGGGAGCGCGAGGGCGAGAACGCCGGGGCCGATGACCGCCTCGATGTCGCGCACGGCGAGGCGCAATGGCCGGTTGATGCGGACCACGACATCGGCGCCCGCGCGCGAGACAATCGCGGCCGCCTCCGGCACCAGAGTGCGGGCGCGGTCTTTTTCCGAGGCGGCGACCGAGTCTTCAAGATCGAGGATGATCGCATCGGCGCCACGCCGCGCGGCGCCGTCAACGAAACGGCGTTGTGTGACCGGCACAAACAGCAGCGAGCGCCATACCGGCAGCGTCGTGGCGGTCACGACCCCCCTCCCCGACTGATGACGCCGCCTTCGACCAGCGCGTCGAGGTCGGCGCGGCTGAGGCCGAGCCCTTCGAGCACCTCAAAGGTGTGCTCGCCGAGCGCCGGGGCCGGGCGGCGCAGCCGGCCCGGAGTGTCGGACAAGCGCGGGATGATGTTGTGCATCGGCAGACGACCCATCTCACCATCGGGCAGATCAACAAGGATTTCGCGCGCCTGCACATGGCTGTCGGCCATGAACTGGTCGATGTCGTACACCGGCGAGGCGGTGACTTCGGCCCGCTCGAAAATCGCCATGTTTTCGGCCAAGCTCCGGGCCGCGATGAACGCGGCGATCGGGGCCTCGCAGGCATCGGCGTTGCGCACCCGGTCGGTATTGGTGCGAAACCGCGGATCGGTGATCATGTCTTCGCGCCCGATCGCGCGAAACAGCCGCTCTGCCATCGCCTGGATCGACGCCGAAATGCCGATATAGCGGCCGTCCTTGGTGCGAAACACGTTGCGCGGGCTCGTCGTCTCCGACCGGCTGCCGGTGCGTTCGCGAACCTCCCCGGTCAGGCGATAGACCGCCGCCTCGGTCGCGATAAAGGAAAACAGCGGGTCGAGAAGGGGCAGGTCGATGACCTGGCCGAGGCCGCCTTTCAACTCGACTTCGCGCAGCGCCACCATGACCGAAAAAGCACCGTAGAGGCCGGCCACCATATCGGCGAGCGCGGTCGGCGGCAGCACCGGCTCACGGTCGGGAAAGCCGGTGCGCGCGGCATAGCCCGACATGCTTTCGACGAGGGTGCCAAAGCCGGGGCGATCGCGATAGGGACCGTCCTGCCCCCAGCCGGAGACGCGGACAATCACCAAGCCCGGGTTCCTCTGGTGCAGCACGGCCGGCGCGAGGCCCATCCTTTCCAGCGTGCCGGGGCGGAATTCTCGATCAACACCTGCGAGCTGTCCGCCAGATCGGCCAGCAATTCGCGGCCCCGCGGTGCACGCAGGTCGAGCGCCACGCTCTTCTTGTTGCGCGAATAGACCTTCCAATGAACGCTTACCCCATTGGTCTGCCAGGCGCGCAGCGGATCGCCGCGGCGAGGATCCTCGATTTTGATCACCTCGGCGCCGAAATCGGCCAATTGCAGGCTCAGCATGTTGCCCGAAACCAGGCGCGACATGTCGACCACGCGGATGCCGTCGAGCGGGCAACCGGCTTCCCCTTCGAAACACTTTTGCGGCACGCTCATCGGCAGGACCGGCATTGTTTGGCCGCACCATACTTCGCCCCGCACCCCGCGCCAATCATCGCGCATCAGGGTCGGATTGCCGCGGCGAGGGTGCAACCCGATCGCCGGCAACCGCACTGTGGCCCCGATCTCCCTATAGCCCCGACCTGCCTTAACCCTACCGGCTACGCCCCCGGCCACAGGCTGTCACGGCGTTGCGGGAACAGAACGACCCCAGCCAAAGTTAAACAAACAGCAAGCGGCCGATGTCGGGCACTTGCCGGCTGTCGTATTGGTTGAGCAGATAAAACAACGCGCGATGCTTGAAGCAGCGATTTTTAGTCTCGTCGAATTCTGCACGCGACGAGCCTGGTGGACGATTGTCGCAGCTATGGTCATTGCCGGCTGCAGCGGCGTTTTCGCTGCGCCACTTCGCCGTCAATACCGACACCACCGCGCTCTTTCCGCCAAATTTGCCATGGGCGCAGCGCGCCTTCGCCTATATGCACACCTTTCCCGAGCCCGGCATCATCGTCGCCGTCGACGCGCCGACACCGGAAAATGTCGAGGTCGCGGCTTCCCGGCTTGGCGCCTCGCTGGCCCAGCGCAAAGAGGTGATCCGCCGCGTCTGGGAACCCCAGGGCGGGAGATTTTTCGCCCACAACGCCCTTCTTTACCTGCCGACCCGGCAGGTTGCGCAGCTGACCGACGAACTGAGCAAGGCCGCGCCGGTCATTGCCGCTGTGGCGGCCGATCCGAGCCTACGCGGCGCGCTCGATGCGCTGTCGGATGGTCTGGCTGGTGTCAATGCCGGGCTACTGCCGCTCGACGCGCTGACCCGACCGCTGACCATGGCCGCCGATACGGCACAGGCCGCACTCGCCGGACGCCCGGCGGAATTTTCCTGGCAGGTCCTGGCGAGCGGGCGACCGCCGGCCGCCGCCGCGTTGCGTCGCTTTATCCAGATCGAGCCGGTGCTCGATTACCACGCCCTCGAGCCGGGACGGGCCGCCACTCGGGCGATCGCAGAAGCTGCACACCGGCTTCGGCTCGCCTCCGATTTGCAGGCCAAGGTACGGATTACCGGTCTGGTGCCGATCAACGACGAAGGCTTCGCCACGCTGACCAAGCATGCCGGTCTTAATGCCGCGGTCTCGCTCGCTGCGGTGGGGCTGATTTTGTGGCTGGCCTTGCGCTCGCTCCGGATCATAGGCGCGGTCGTCGTCACGATCATCGCGGGGCTTGCCGTCGCAGCGGCACTGGGGCTGTTGCTCGTCGGCGCGTTGAATCTGATTTCGGTCGCGTTTCTTGTTTTGTTCATCGGCCTTGGGATCGATTTCGGCATTCAATTCAGCGTGCGCTATCGCGCCGAGCGCTTCGCTTTGGGCGATTTGCGAGCGGCGCTGCTGAGCGCGGCGCGCAAGGCCGGACCGCCTCTGGCGCTGGCCGCGGCGGCGACCGCGGTCGGCTTTGCTTCGTTTCTGCCGACCGACTATCGTGGTCTCTCGGAACTCGGCGCGATCGCCGGCCTCGGTATGGTGGTCGCCTTTTTCGCCAGCGTCACGCTGCTGCCGGCGCTGCTCGCGATTGTAAAACCGTCCCCCGAGCCGCGCCCGCTGGGCTGGCCCGCCCTTGCCCCGATCGACGATTTTCTGGCGCGCCATCGCACCGTAATCGTCGCCCTGACACTGGCGGCCGTGGCGGCGGCATCGCCGCTGTTGCTGCATCTCAGCTTTGACTTCAACCCGCTGCATCTGCGCGACGCCACGGCGCCGGCGGTGAAGACATTTCTCGCATTGCGCAAGGAGCCCGAGATTGGCGCCAACGCGATCGAGATCATGACGCCCGATCTCGATGCCGCCAATGCGCTTGCCCGGCGGCTTTCGGCCCTGCCCGAGGTGGCGCAGGCGCGGACGCTCAGCGCGCTCGTCCCTGCCGATCAAGACCGCAAGCTTGCTCTGATCAGGCAAGCGGCGCGCGTGATCGCGCCGGCGCTTGCCCCGGCGCACACCCGCCCACCACCGAGCGACCGCCAGAATATCACGGCGCTGGAAGCGACCGCGAAGGCGCTGGCGCAAGCATCAGCCGGCCGGACCGGCGCCGGGGCGAGGGCGGCGCTGCGTCTGTCCACGCTGCTGACCGACCTCGCACAGGCTCCGCCCGCCGCCCGCGACCGGATCGCCACGGCGATCAGCGAACCGTTGCGCGTGTCGCTTGCCGCGTTGCGCGCGGCGCTGGATCCGCACCGCGTCACTGTCGACACCTTGCCGGCCTCGCTCAAACGCGCTTGGCTTGCGCCCGACGGGCGGGCGCGGGTTGAGGTGCTGCCCAAAGGCGATCCCGACAATACCGCCGTCCTTTATCACTTCGTCACCGCGGTGCAGAGGGTCGCGCCCGGCGCCACCGGGCCGGCAGTGCTGCTTTACGAGGCCGGCAAGACGGTCGTGCGCGCCTTCGCGCAGGCGGGGATATTCGCCATCGGCGCCATTCTGGTGTTGCTCGCCATAACATTGCGGCGGGCCCGCGATGTCGTCGTCACCCTGTTGCCATTGCTCGTCGCCGGCGTCGTCACCCTCGAACTCGCCACCGCCTTTGGATTGCGGTTCAACTTCGCAAACATCATCGCCTTGCCGCTGCTGCTTGGGGTCGGGGTCGCGTTCAAGATCTATTACATACTCGCCTGGCGCGCCGGCCGGCGGGCGCTCGTGCAATCGCCGCTGACCCGCGCCGTCATTTTTAGCGCTGCGACAACCGCCACCGCGTTTGGCAGCCTGTGGATGTCGAGCGACCCCGGCACGTCGAGCATGGGCGAGATGATGGCGCTCGCACTCGTCTGCACGATGACCGCAGCGGTGCTGTTTCAGCCGGCGCTGATGGGAATGCCGCGACGCCAGCCGGATGCCGCCGTCGGCGAGCCCCGGCGCGAGCCGGCGATCCTGGTGGAGCGCATCGCGCCGACGCGCCGCGGAGCAGCGCAGCCGGCGGCTGTCGATAATGGCGAAGGGCGACAGCCTACCGCTCCTGAACACCGGGCCGAGCGATGAGCGCCGTCGGTCACCTTCGCTCCCGCTCCGGACGAACCAGCCGCGCTCTCGACAATTTGCGCGGCTATGTGATCCTGCTGGTTATCGCTTTTCATTCTTCGCTCGCCTACCTCGCTTTCCTGCCCGCGCGGCCCGGCCGCTTTGACAGCCCGCCTTTTGCCTGGCGCGCCTTCCCAATCATCGACACCCACCGCTCGGTCGGGCTCGAGCTGTTCTGCGCCTGGCAGGATATCTTTTTGATGAGCCTGTTCTTTTTTCTGTCCGGCCTGTTCGTGTGGCCGAGCCTCGAGCGCAAGGGCGCGCTGCGGTTCATGGCCGAGCGACTGAGGCGGTTGGGGTTACCCTTTGCCTTGGGGGTCGGTTTGCTGATGCCGGCAGCCCTTTATCCGAGCTATCTGCAGAGCGGCGGGGCGCCGGCGGTGGGCACTTATTTGCACCGCTTGGCGACGCTGCCGCTGTGGCCGTCGGGTCCGTTGTGGTTCTTGTGGCTGTTGCTGGCGGCCGATCTCATCGCCGTCCTGGTTCATCGCGTGCTGCCCGGCTGGGGCCGATGGTT
Organism: Alphaproteobacteria bacterium; assembly: GCA_021324875.1. Taxonomy (GTDB): domain Bacteria; phylum Pseudomonadota; class Alphaproteobacteria; order ATCC43930; family CGMCC-115725; genus AP-15. The sequence continues at coordinate 419 of JAJPIH010000302.1, read as the reverse complement.
GGGGCGCTGGTCGGCCATCGCCGGGTCCCGCCCGGCCGGCTATTTCGCCCGCTTGTTCGCCGTATCGGCCGTGGCCTATCTGCCGTTGGCGCTGGCGTTCACCGCGCAGGCCTGGGGTCAATGGGGACCGTTCGCGCTGCAGCTGAGCCGGCCAGCCCATTATGCGGTTTATTTTGCCGCCGGCGCCGGTCTCGGTGCGCGTGGGATCGAGCGCGGCCTGATTGCGCCGACAGGGACCCTCGCCCGGCATTGGCGGTTCTGGCTGGCGCTCGCAGCAGGCTCGTTCGCGCTGTGGCTGGCGGTAACCTCGCGGGTGATGGCAGCCGCCAATCCGGTCGCGGTCGGGCTGCAAATCGGCGACGCGCTGGTTTTTGTTTTGGCCTGCCTCGGCAACTGTTTTGGGGTCATTGCCGCCACCT
>JAJPIH010000234.1 GCA_021324875.1 Alphaproteobacteria bacterium | reverse complement strand
GCCATGTTCGACAAGCACGAAGCCGAGCAGGCGGCGCGGCGGCAGGCCGGTGCCGGGCTTGCCCGCCCGGCGAGCGGCCGCGAGGCGTGGTGAGGGGAGGGGCTTTACCCCGCGTCAGGGTGGAAACGGGCCAAGTGCTCGCGCGCCTGGGCGCTGGCGTTCTGAGCCGCCGCTTCCTTGTCGAGCACGCGCTTCAAACGCTCGGCCGGGAAATCGAGCTGGGCCAGCGCGATGCCGGTATCGAAGGTTTCGCGGTAAGCGGCAACCAACTCGCCCTCGAAGCGGAAGCAGGAGATGCCGGTGATCAGCACCGGCCGGTCCGCGCTGCCCGGCAGCTTCGAGGCAAAGCTGAACCGGAACGAGGCGTAGCCCAGCCGCCCGTCGGTCACAAGATCATAGAATTCCCAGCGATAGTTCTGGCCGGTGTCGTGAAACCGCTGCAGCATCGCCGCGATCGCGGCGCGGCCGCGGTAAAGCCCGAAGAAATCATCTTCGTAAGTGGCGTCCTCGGTAAACAACGCCGCGAAGCTGGCGCCGTCATTGGCGATGCAGGCGGCGCTCAACCGGTCGAGCAAGCGGGCAAAGGCGGCGGTATCGATCACGCTGACCTCTGACGGGATGGGGATGGAGCTCCGTAGAATAGGCCGCGGTCAACGGCGATTGCGCGCGGGGCCGGCTGCGATCGGTGTATGATCGGTCTTGGCGCAACTCGTAAAACCGATCGGGAGAGTGCCTATGGCGGTCGAACTCGGCAAGGGCAACTGGACCTTCATCGTCCGCGACGAATGGGTGAAACTGCCGAACGAGATCGTTCTTGGCGATGTCGCGGCGGTCGGCGTGGACCGCCACGACCGGGTCTATGCCTTCAACCGCGGCGACCATCCGGTCGCGGTATTCGATAGCGAAGGCAATCTGTTGCGGACTTGGGGGGAGGGGGTCTTTACCCGGCCGCATGGCGTCCATATGGGCCCCGACGACACGATCTGGCTGACCGATGACGGCGACCACACCGTGCGCCACTGCACCCTGGAGGGCAAGGTGTTGATGACGATCGGCGTGCCGGGACGGCCCTCACCCTTTATGAGCGGCGAGCCGTTTCACCGCTGCACGCACACCGCCCTGTCACCCAAGGGCGAGATCTACATCTCCGACGGCTACGGTAACGCCCGCATCCACAAATTCTCGCCCGACGGCAAATTGCTGCTGTCATGGGGCGAACCCGGCACCGATCCCGGCCAGTTCAACGTCCCGCACAATATCTGCTGCGACCCCGATGGCTGGGTGTATGTCGCCGACCGCGAAAACCACCGCGTCCAGATCTTCGACGGCAACGGCAAGTTCGAGACGCAATGGAACAATTTGCACCGTCCGAACGGCATGTGCATGGCGCAAGGTGCCGATCCGCTCGTTTATATCGGCGAGAGCGGGCCGCAAGGCGAGATCAACCGCGACTCGCCCAATATCGGTCCGCGCGTCAGCATCCACACGCATAAGGGCCAAGTGCTGGCACGGCTCGGCCATATGCATGCCGGGCTTGAACCCGGTCATTTCACTTCGCCGCACGGGATTGCCGTCGACCGCCACGGCAATATCTTTGTCGGCGAGCTTTCCGGCCGGGTCATGGCGCGCGTCGCCAAAACCCCTTCGCCAAAGCGCATCCGGGTGTTGCACAAGCTCGAAAAAGCGGCCGTCTGAGGCGCTTAGGCCGGCGCCGGGCGCGCGCCCTGCGCCTGGCGCAACCACAAAAAGCCGACGATCGCGAGATTGGCGAGGTTGAACAGGGCACCGGCGGCAAAGGCCGGCGCATAGAACCCGAAATAATCGTAGAGCGCGCCGGCAAACCAGCTGCCGAACGCCATGCCCGACATGCCGCTGAACAACAATGTCGGCACCCGCCACGAGGCTTGCGCGGACGGAAACAGCTCCCGGATCGCGACGACATAAGCCGGGATGATGCCGCTGAACCCCAGGCCATAGGCGGCGGCAATGGCAAACAACAGGGCCTCGTTGCGGGTCGTCGCAAACGCCGCAATGGCCAGCGCCTGGCAGGCGGAGCCGGCAAATACCGTGCCGAGCCCGCCGATGCGATCGGCCACCCAGCCCCAGAATTGGCGGCTGACAAAGGCGCTGCCGAGCAAGACCGACAGCATTGTCGCCCCCTGCGCGGGCGCGATCCCGACATCGCTGCAAAAAGCGACCAGGTGGCTCGACGGGATCGCCATCGGCACGCAGCACAAGAACGACGCCGCGCACAACACCGCCTGTACCGTGTTGGCGTTGAGGCGCAACCCGGCGACACCGCGAAAGCCGGCCGAGGCCGCGCCGCCGGCGCGCCGCGGCTGCGGCGGCGGCCTCAGCAGCATGGCCATCGGCAGGATCAACAGGCACACCCCGGCAAAGCCAAGCATCACACTGCGCCAGCCAAGGGCGGCAAGACCGCGCTCAAAGGCCGACGGCCAGATCACCCCGGCGATGTACTGCCCGGAGGAAATCAGCGCCAGCGCGGTGCCGCGGCGGCGGTCAAACCAGCGGCTGATATAGATCAGCAGCGGCGGATAGAGCGCGCCGCCGCCCAAAAATCCGATCAGCAGCGCATGGCCGAGATAGAGCGCCGGCACGGTGCCTCCCGCCGAAACCACCAGGCCGAGCGCGGTCATCACGGCACCGAACATCACGATGCGCCGCACCCCTATGCGATCGGCGATCCAGCCCATCACGATGCCGCCGGTGCCGGTGCCGACCCAGACCAGCGCGGCGGCCAAGGCGATGACCGAGCGGTCGCTGGCCAGCGAGGCGGCGATCGGCTTGAGCCCGACCACCACCGCCAGCGGCGCTCCATACGAGATCGACAAAATCCCGATTGCCAGCGTCGCGGCCAGCCACGAGGCGCGGCTCTCGACACTGTCGGGAATCCCGCGCGCGACACCGGCGCGCATGCCAACCGCTTGCGAATCCGCCATTTGCTGCTGCCTGGTTGCGGAAGCCTTGCCGATAAATTGGGCGCAGTACGCGTGAATTGCGCTAAGTCCTAGCCAAACTTGAAGCGCTGCGCAATTTCCACCCCGCTGTGGGGGACCGCCCCGCCGCTCGGCGGCAGCCGAAAGGGGTCGCCTCCGGGCGGCGATCAGCCTAGAGTTGCCGCCGGCGGATACTTGAGGAGGGAAGGGGGCAATGGCGAAATTCGTATACGACCACATCCATCTGCGCAGCCCCGACGCCGAGGAAACCGCGCGCTGGTATGAACG
>JAJPIH010000402.1 GCA_021324875.1 Alphaproteobacteria bacterium | reverse complement strand
TGGCGCCGCTCTACCCGGCCGAAGAGCTTTATGGCGTGGTCCCGCCCGATCCGCGCCACCCCTATGACGTGCACGAGGTCATCGCGCGGCTTGTCGATGGCAGCGAGGTCGACGAATTCAAGCGGCTTTACGGCCCGACCCTGGTTTGCGGTTTTGCCCGGATCTGGGGTTATCCGGTGGCGATCCTCGCCAATAACGGCATCCTGTTTTCGGAGAGCGCGCTCAAGGCGGCGCATTTCATCGAGCTGGCGGCGCAGCGCGGCATTCCGCTGGTCTTCTTGCAGAATATTACCGGCTTCATGGTTGGCCGCCGCTACGAGGCGGGCGGTATCGCCAAGGACGGCGCCAAGATGGTCACCGCTGTCGCGACCGCGCCGGTGCCGAAATTCACGGTCATCATCGGCGGCAGCTTTGGCGCCGGCAATTACGGCATGTGCGGCCGCGCCTATGCCCCCCGGTTCTTGTGGATGTGGCCGAATGCGCGGATTTCGGTGATGGGCGGGGAACAGGCGGCCGCGGTGCTGGCCACCGTGCGGCGCGACGCGATGGCGGCGCGCGGCCAAGCCTGGCCGGAAGCGGAAGAGGAGGCGTTTAAGGCGCCGATCCGCGCCCAATACGAAGCCCAGGGCCATCCTTATTATGCGAGCGCCCGGCTGTGGGATGACGGCGTGATCGATCCCGCCGACACCCGCATGGTGCTGGCGCTCGCCATCTCGGCGAGCCTCAACGCGCCGATCGAGCGCTTCGCCGATGGGGCAATCGGGGCGGCGCGCCGCTTTGGCGTGTTCCGCATGTGAGGCCTCGGGCCGGTTAAAAGGGCGAGGCGCAGGGCGCCGCCCGAAGGTCATGGCGAGGGGGCGGGGCCGGGCGGGTAGAGCCGGGCCGCATCCGCGGCCAGGGCGGCGCGCGCCGCCGGCCGCAGATAGACCATGTGGCCGCCGGGATAGACGCGCAGATTGATCAGCGCACGCTCGCCCGGCGCGACCTGCAATTGATTGATAAACCAGCGCGATGCGAGATAGGGCGTGACCAGGTCATAGCGGCCGTTGACGATCAGCACGCCGGTCCCGGGATGGGCCAGCAATGCGGCTTCGAGCCCCCCCAGCGCCAGCCCCGCGCCTTGCGCCCGTCGCTCGCCCTGCCAGTTCCAATGGCGAGCGACGTCGCCCGACAACACTTCGTAGGGCTGGTCGGTGTGGAAGCCCAGATCGTCGGCGACATAGGTGTTGAACGCGGCGCCGAAATCGGCGGCAATTGCCGGCAGAAACGGATCGCGGCCGCGGCTGTCATCGGTCGGCGCCGGGCGCACGATGGTGCCGTCGTAAACGCTGACCCGCTCGCCGCGCGGGCGCAGGATTTCGCGGGCAAACAGAAAATTCGACAGCCGCGCGCGATGCCGGGCGACGAGATCGGCGGGCAACCCGGTCAGGCTGGCGACGCGTATGATCAGCGGGTCGGTGGGTGCGGGACGCGCCGGCAATGACGCAAGCCCGACCAGGTAATCCGACAAGGCGAACCGCTCGACGGCATCGGGGTCAGCCGCGGGCGAGGTGACGCCAAGCGCCGCGGCGACGGCGGCATAACTCGGCAGAAAGAAGGCCGAGGCGAGGACATCATGCTCGCGCGGATGCAGGATCGACAGATCGAGCGCCGGCGAGATCAGCACCAATCCGCTGACCGTGACATCGGCATCGCGCGGCAGGCGCTCGGCCATCGCCGCGGCGCGAAACCCGCCATAACTCTCGCCGACCAGATAGACCGGCGACCCCCAGCGCGCATGCCGCGTCAGCCACAAGCGCACTGCCCCGTCAAGCGAAGCGAGATCCTGGTCGACATTCCAGAACGGCTGGTCGGGGTTCTTGTCGTCACCTTCGCCGCGGCTGTAGCCGGTGCCGACCGGGTCGATAAAGACGAGGTCGGTAAATCGCAGCCAGGTCGACGGGTTGTCGACCAGACGCACCGGTGGACGCGGCACGTCTCCATTGTCCGGCATGTCGAGCACTTTCGGCCCGATGGCGCCGAGGTGCAAAAACACCGAAGCGGCCCCGGGTCCGCCGTTGAACACAAAGCTGACCGGGCGTTGCGCACCGCCAGAGGCGGCTGCCGCGATATAGGAAACGGTGAAGATTGATGCGGTCGCCTTTCCCTGACGGTCGGTCAACGGCAGGGCCTCGGCAACCGCATCGTAATCGATCCGATGGTCTTGAACGACAATCGCATGGTGGGTCTGGACGCGCGGCGGCAAGACGGTTTGCGGCTTGTCGGCGGCGGCGGCCGTTCCCGCCGCGACGGCGATGACCAACAGCAGAGCGGCGGCGGCGGTCCTGATCATCATCCCTCGCTGGCGGCCAGGCGGCGTTTCACTCTGACACGGCTCGGTGGCGGAGCAAATCCTTCCCGCGGGCCGCCGGCGCCGCGCCCGCGGTCGGGCCGCCAAACCAGCCGGACGAAGTAGCGCGGCTCTGCGGTGCTCTTGTCCGCTCCCAACCGCCGGTTTAGCTCCTTTCTCCGAGGCCCTGAAATACAGCGAGTTTACAGCGAAAACCCGCGCCAAAGTAGAATAGCCTCTCAAGCGCCACTTTCCTATGAGGGCGAATTTGGCCGATCAGTTTGTCATTTTTCGGGTCGCCGATGCCGGCCGGTTTGGAGCGGCGCGATGCGCGGTCGGGCGGCGCGCAGTTGCGCGTCGGGCGCGCGGCGTGTATGAGAAATCACAAGAAACATCATACCGCCGGGATGAATATGGAACGGGTCACGATCAGCATCTCCGATGCGTTGGCCGCCGAACTCAGCGCGTTCATGACCGCCAACCACTATGACAATCGCTCAGAGGCGGTGCGCGATTTGGCGCGGCTGGGGCTTGAGCGTGCTTTGATCGAAACGGGGACAGCCGGCGAGTGCATCGCGATCCTGTCTTATGTGTTCGACCATCACACCCGCGAATTGGCCAAGCGGTTGACGGCCGCGCACCATGCGCGTCACGAATTGCAAGTGGCGACGCTGCATGTCCATCTCGATCACGCGAACTGTCTCGAAGTGGCCGTGCTGCGCGGCAAGGCCGCGGCCATCCGGGAATTTTCGCAGGCCGTGATTGCCGAGCGGGGCGTCACTCACGGCCAGGTGGCGTTTGTTCCGGCGGTGATCGAGACGACCCGCCATGACGAGCCCGGCCTGGCGCGCACCGCCGAGCGTCGCCGCCCGCCGCCGCGCCTCTGAAACAAACCCATCGCGGCGACAATTTGGCCCCTGCCGGGGAGAAGAAGAATGCGTGTTCGCTTCTCAGATCTGTTCAACGACAAAAGTGACAATCTGCGGGCCAAGGTTGTCGGGATTTATATCCTGCTGATCGTTGTCAATATCGTTGCATGGGTATGGGCTATCGTCGCCTTTCACGATTTCCCAATACTGCTAGGCACCGCGGCGCTTGCTTACAGTTTTGGGCTGCGCCACGCCTTTGACGCCGATCACATCGCGGCAATCGACAACGTCACGCGCAAGCTGATGCAGGAAGGTCGGCGTCCGGTCGGGGTCGGGCTGTTTTTCTCGCTCGGCCATTCGACGATCGTGTTCGCGCTCTCGCTCGCCCTCGCGGCGACCGCAACCGCGCTGCAGAACCGTTTCGATACATTCAAAAATGTCGGCAGCATTGTCGGGACCGGCGTGTCCGCACTGTTTCTGTTTGCGATCGCCGTCGCCAATGTCTTGGTTCTGGTCTCGGTCTATCGCGCCTTTCAGACGGTCAAGGCGGGTGGAAGCGTGGTCGACGAAGACCTCAACCTGATGCTGTCCAAAAGGGGGCTGCTCGGTCGCCTGTTTCGTCGGCTGTTCCGGGTCATCGAGCGCAGTTGGCAGATGTATCCGTTGGGGGTGTTGTTTGGCCTCGGCTTCGATACCGCCACCGAAATCGGGTTGCTGGGGATTTCCGCAACGCAAGCTTCGCGTGGCCTGCCGATCTGGTCGATTTTGGTGTTTCCGGTGCTGTTCGCGGCCGGCATGACCTTGATCGACACCACCGACAGCATCCTGATGCTCGGCGCCTATGGCTGGGCGTTCATCAAACCGATACGCAAGCTCTATTACAATTTGACGATCACGGCCGTCTCGGTGGTCGTCGCCGTCGTGGTCGGCGGCTTGGAGACCTTGAACCTGATCGGTGATCAGCTTGGATTGACCGAGGGCGGCGGCTTTTGGGGGACAGTGGGGTTGCTGAATGACAATTTCGGCGTGCTCGGCTATTTGATCGTTGGCATTTTCATTACCGCTTGGTGCGTCTCTTATGTTGTCTACCGCGTCAATCGCTACGACGAAATCGAGGCATCGGGCGCCTGAACAGGATCAACGCGTGGAGCATCATAGTGGTGGAGCATCATGTTGACAGCGTGCGACTCCGCTCGCTATCGTCGGCCCGACCGATGCGAGACGGGGAAGCCGGTGAGAGCCCGGCACGGTCGCGCCACTGTAATCGGCCCGGTTCAGGCTGAGAGTCAGACCTCCCTCGTGATTGGAACAGACCTCTTGAAGGGACGCGCAATCCCAGGAGATCAGCAATGACCGTAACACCCTTTGCCCCGACCACCCGGCCGCCTGTCATTCCTGTGCGCGAGGCCCTGCCATGGGTGGTCCTCGGCGGGCTCGTATTGTTGCTGGCGCTTTATTTTATCGGCGCCGAGCAGGGTGCCACCTCGCTGTTCCCGGGCATGTACATTCACGAATTTGTCCACGACGGACGCCATCTGCTCGGTTTCCCCTGCCACTGAGCGGGAGCCGCGTCATGGCGGGAACGCTGCTGGTGCGCGGCATGCTGGTCGGCGTCGTCGCGGGCCTGCTTTGCTTCGCCTTTTTAAAGGGAGTGGGCGAGCCACAGGTTGATCGCGCCATCGCCTTTGAGACCAAGCTCGACGCGGCGAAAGCGCAAGCCGCGGCGCAAGCCTTGATCGCCAAGGGGTTGCCGGCGCCGAAGGAGGAGCCCGAACCGGAACTTGTCAGCCGCCGGGTTCAGGCCGGGATCGGTCTGTTTACCGCCGTCATCGTCTACAACATCGCCTTTGGCGGACTGTTTGGGCTGGCCTTCGCGCTGGCCTATGGGCGGATGGGGGCGTTTGACCCGCGCACCACCGCGGCCCTGCTGGCCGTTCTGGGCCTTGTCGCCGTCTATATTGTGCCGAACCTGAAATACCCGGCAAATCCGCCTTCGGTCGGAGACCCGGCGACGATCGGCATGCGAACGGCGCTCTATTTCAGCATGATCGCGCTCTCGCTCGCGGCGATGATCGCGGCCGGGATGTTGCGCCTGCGCCTGCTGGCGCGCCACGGTCCCTGGAATGCGCTGCTGATCGCGGCCGGGGCCTATCTGATCGCGGTCGTGGTCGTGGGGTTGATGCTTCCGCCGGTCAATGAGGTGCCGCCCGAATTCCCGGCGGTTGTGCTGTGGCGCTTTCGGATGGCGTCGCTGGGCGCGCAAGTCATCATGTGGATGTGCTTCGGTCTGCTCTTTGGCGTGTTGACCGAGCGCGCAGCGGCGGCAAGCCGGTCCGCATCGCCGGCGCTGCACGCAAAAAGGCGGGCTTTCTAGTTGGCGCCGGCCGGTGGTGACGATCGAAAGCGGCGATCGTGGGCGCGCACCTCCAAGGTCGCGCGCGGCCGAGGGCTGGCCGCGGCCGCCATTGGCGCCGCCGGCTGAGGGTCTTTCTGGCGCTGGTCGTCGGCGCCGCGGGCGCACCCGCCGCGGGCTTGGCGCAGACGGCGTCGGACGGTGCGAATTTGTGGCAGCGGGACACCCTGACCGGCGACTGGGGCGGATTGCGCAGCCGGCTGGCAAACGCCGGCTTGACGTTCGCCCTGCAGCAGCAGAGCGAGTATTGGGTCAATACCGTCGGCGGGTTCAGCCGCGGCGGCGCCGCGGACGGGCTGCTGACGGCGAGCCTCTCGGTCGATCTCGACAAGGCGGTCGGATGGCAGGGCGGCAGCGTCTTCGCCAGCGGTTTTCAGATCGAGGGGGTCGGTCCGACGCCGCTGCGCGTCGGCGCCTTGCAGCTGATCAGCAGCCTCGAAGCGACCGAAAGTACAAAGCTTTACGATTTATGGTTTGAGCAGCAGCTGTTCGCCGGAAAGTTCTCGCTGCGCTTTGGCCAGGAGGGCGTCAATGACGAATTGATGCTGTCACAGAACGCCGCCCTCTATTTGAATTCGAGCTTTGGCTTTCCGCCGTTGATGGCTCTGGACCTGCCTTCGGGCGGTCCCAACTATCCGCTTGCCACCCCGTTTGTCCGGGCCAGATACCAACCCGACAGCCAAATCACGCTGATCGCCGCCGTCTTCAATGGCGATCCGGCGCCGCCCGGCACCGGCGACCCGCAATTGCGCGACCGCCACGGAACCGCCTTCCGGCTTGATGACCACACCTTGTCGTTTGCCGAATTATGGTATGCGCCCGATTTTATGGCCGCGCGGCAGATGCCCGCCACTTACAAGCTGGGCATGTGGGTTGCGACCGGACCGTTTGCCGACCCATTGCGCGATACGCAAGGCGTGCCGCTGGCGGCTCCCTCGAGCAGCGGCATTGCCTTTCAGCATGCCACCGACCACGCCTTCTACGCGGTCGTCGATCAGCTCTTATGGAAGAAACCGGGCGCCGATGCGCCGAGCGTCAGCGTCTTTTTGCAAGCGATGACCGCACCCGCCGACCGCAATCTGAGCAATCTGTTTGTCGCCGGCGGGTTCAATTGGAACGGGCCGCTGCCGGGTCGGAGCAAAGACGCTGCCGGGCTCGCCGTCACATACGCCGGCATTGGCAACGCCGCGCGCCAATTCGGCGAGGATGTGATCTTTTACACGGGCAGCGGGTCGCCCTATAGCGCCGGCGAAACCATCGTCGAGGCGACCTATCGCGCGCAGTTCGCGCCCTGGCTCATTCTTCAGCCCGACCTGCAATATGTCGTCAATCCCGGCGCCGGGATCCCGACGCCGCGAAGTTCGGCGCCGCTGAAAAACGCGCTGGTGATTGGGACCCGGCTGACGATTACCTTCTGACCCCGACACTGGCAGTGGCGCGGCCGGCCGCTACCAGGGTTCGGACGCCCAGCCAATTTGCCTGTCGGTCATGGAAAAAAGCGTGCATCATCAAACCCGCGGTTGGCGCGATAACGATCAAAGGGACAAACAGCGATGCCGAGTTCTGCACGGGTTGCGTTGATCACCGGGTGTGGCAAGCCGGTCGGGATCGGCAATTCGACGGCGCATGCGCTGGCCGCCGCCGGAGTTACGGTGGTGGTGTCCGACGTGGTGCCGACCGGGGTCGCCAATGAGCATAACCTCGCCGGCGACACCGACGCGTCGTGGGGCGGGGTCGAGAGCCTCGTGGAGGCGATCGCGCGCAAGGGTGGGACCGCCTCTTCGACCCTCGGCGATGTCAGCGTCGAAGCCGATGCCGGGCGGATGGTTGAGGAGGTGCTGAGCCGCTATGGCCGGCTTGACATTCTGGTCAACAATGCCGGGGCGCCTCAGGGTGCGGACCGCAACGAGATCGAGGATGTGCCGGTCGAGGCCTGGGACCGGACCTTTGGCGTCAACGCCCGCGGCTGCTTTTTGATGTCGCGGGCGGCGGTGCCGGCGATGCGCAAGGCGGGCTGGGGCCGGATCGTCAATGTGTCATCAAAGGCCGCGTTCCGTCCCGGTCGCCACCGCGCCACCTATGCCGCCTCGAAGGCGGCGATTGTCGGATTTACCCGCTCGCTGGCCTTTGACCTGGCGCCGGTCGGGATCACCGTCAATGCCGTCTGCCCCGGCCCGATCCGCACCTCGCGCGCGATCAGCACCAACCGCCGCGAATATGGCGACGATCTCGAAATCGGCTTTCGCGAACGCGCCAAGGCGATCCCGGTGGGGCGGTTTGGCTCCCCCGATGAGGTGGCCGCGGCGATCGCCTTTCTCGCCTCCGACGCCGCGGCCTTTATCACCGGCCAAGCGATCGGCATCGACGGCGGCTGGTAGGCGCAAGCCGCGACTATGCCGCCCCGGACGCGGGCCGCGAGCTCCCTTTGCTGGGCGTGACCGGCGTGGTTATGCGCCCAAGCCGGCAATCGGCGGCAGCGAGGCGCCGCGATTGCGCCCGTTTCGCCAGCGCTGTGCTGCGTCGATGCGACCGCCGTCGAGATAGGCCTTGACCAAGGTGAACTCGACCAGGTCGAGTTGCGCACGGCTGCCGCCGATGCGTTCGAGCTCGCCGACAAGCGGCTCCAGGGCGGCGATCGCCGCCGCAAAATCGCGACGCTCGAACGCCGCGAAACCTTGCGTCACCGCCGGAACCATCGCCCCCGACGGATAGCGCCCGGCGCGCCTAAGTCTCTCGATCTCGCCGCTGCGCGCCGCCTGCCCCGCATCATCGCCAGCGACCGCCAGAGCGAGCCCGACATGCATGTCGGAAAAAGCGAGGCCGGCCCGGGTGAACGCCCGGTTGGCAAACTCACAGACCTGGCGCCACGCTTCGTGATTCCGCGGATGGCCGGCCAATTCCCAGCGCCATAAAAAGGAAACCGCGTCGTTCAGCCGGCCGCGCGGCGGGCCGCTGTGGACGGCGGGCGCGAAGGCGTCGCCAAACAGCCGCAACGCCGCCTCGGCCTCGCCGGTTTCGAGCAGGGCGAGCGCCAGATGCCAGCTCAGATGGCTATAAAGCGCGCCCTCGCGCGGATAACGCGGCAGCCATGAGGTTAGAAAGCCGGCCGCGGCAGCGGCCTCGCCCTGTTCATAGCTCAGATGGGCGCGGGCATGCGCCGCCCACGGGTTCGCCGGGTTTTGCGACAGCGAGCGGTCGATCTTGCCGCGCGCCGCGGCGCGTTCTCCATTCTCCGAAAGCGCCATGCCGTGATGCGCCGTGAACCACCAGTCATCGCCATAGCTCGGCGCCAGCCGATCAAGCAATGCCAACAGCATGCGTTTCTGCCCGGCGCGGCCGGAATTGCCTATCAGACCATTGGTGAAGGCGGTTGTGCTGAGGACCATGACGTCGTGAGGCCAGGCGTCGAGATGCGCCGGCAAAGCGGCCAGCGCGCTTTCGAGGTCGCCGCAAACGAGCCGGTCGAAATAGGCGACATGGCTTGCCTCCCGCTCGGACAGGCCGGTGCCGCAGGCGTTGGCGGCCGCCATCGATGCGCGCGCCATCGCCGCCTCGCCGCTTTCCAGCAAGGCGTGGGCGCGGGCGGCATGGGCCAGGGCGAAACCCGGATCGGCAGCGATGGCGCGATCGAACGCCGCGATTGCGCCGGGATACATCGTCAGCTTCGCCTCGCAGCCGGCAACATAAGCCTCGCACGCGACGGAAGAGCTGGTCGATAGGGATAGCCCGCGCTGATCCGCCAGCATGATCATCCTCGCCAATCAATTTCGCCGGTTACGATACGATCGACGGCGGCGCGCGCCAAAGCCCGAAAGAACCGCGCGCTGCCGCGACCGGCCAGCCGAGCGCGGCGTCAAGCCGACACTGGCCGGCGCTGGCCGCAGCCGGCGCGGCGCGGCCCTTTCCGGCGGCCCGCCGATTGACGATATAAAGATATCTTGATATCGCTATTTGAGATGAGCGGCTCAGCGCCGCTGCGATCAGGAGATCCGCATGGCTGCCTCGACCGATTACAAAGTCGCCGACATCGCGCTGGCCGATTGGGGGCGGCGCGAGATCGCGATCGCCGAGACCGAGATGCCCGGGCTGATGGCGCTGCGCGAGGAATACGGACGCTCACGACCGCTTGCCGGCGCCCGGATTGTCGGTTGCCTGCATATGACGATCCAGACTGCGGTGTTGATCGAAACACTGATCGAGCTGGGCGCCAGCGTGCGCTGGAGCTCGTGTAACATCTTCTCGACCCAGGACCACGCCGCCGCCGCGATCGCGGCGCGCGGCATTCCGGTCTTTGCGTGGAAGGGGGAAACCGAAGCCGAGTATGAATGGTGCATCGACCAGACCCTGCGCGGACCCGACGGCTGGACACCAAACATGGTGCTCGATGACGGCGGCGACGCGACCAAGATCCTCCACGAACAGCATCCCGAGCTGCTGGCCGGGGTTCGCGGCATCTCGGAGGAGACGACCACCGGGGTCAACCGGCTCTACGACATGATGCGCAGGGGCACGCTTCGCGCGCCGGCGATCAATGTCAACGACAGTGTGACAAAATCCAAATTCGACAATCTTTATGGCTGCCGCGAAAGCCTTGTCGACGGGATCAAGCGCGCCACCGATGTGATGCTCGCCGGCAAGCTCGCCGTCGTCTGCGGCTTTGGCAATGTCGGAAAGGGCTCGGCGGCCAGCCTGCGCAGCCAGGGCGCCCGCGTCATCGTCACCGAAATCGACCCGATCTGCGCCTTGCAGGCGGCGATGGAAGGCTATCAGGTCACCACGATGGAGGAAGCCGCGCCGATCGGCGACATCTTTGTCACCGCCACCGGCGACATCGACGTGATCACGATCGACCATATGCGGCAGATGAAAGACCGCGCGATCGTCTGCAACATCGGCCACTTCGACAGCGAAATCCAGATCGAGGCGCTGCGCAACTACCCATGGGAAGAAGTCAAACCGCAGGTCGACGAGGTCGTGTTTCCCGACGGCAAGCGGCTGATCGTTCTGGCCAAGGGCCGGCTCGTCAATCTCGGCTGTGCCACCGGCCATCCGAGCTTTGTGATGAGCGCCTCGTTCACCAACCAGGTGCTGGCCCAGATCGAGCTGTGGACCAATCCGGGCAAGTACGAGAACCGCGTCTATGTGCTGCCCAAGCATCTCGACGAGAAAGTGGCGCAGCTGCATCTTGACAAGCTCGGCGTCAAGCTGACCCGGCTGAGCGCGGCGCAGGCGGCATATCTCGGGCTTGAGGATGGCGGGCCGTTCAAGCCGGAACACTACCGCTACTGAGCGCATTTGGCTCAAATATCGAACTTAATACGTACGAAAGGTAAACAAAGTACTTTCCTTTCCCGAGATTCCCTGCATAATCGGGGCTGGCGCCGGGTGGCGCCGGTCCCGGTTGAGGGGTATGCGATGAGTTTTGCCGGTCTTGCCGCTGGCGCCGCGATCGCGGCCGGTTGGCTGGCGGTGCTGGGTGGCGCCGGGTGGCGCTGGTTGCGATGCGCGCGCGAAGCCGACCTGTTGCGCGCCGCCGCCGCCACCGCAGCGGCTGAGGCCGACCGCGCTCGCACCGAGGCGGCGCGACTGCGCGAGACCCTTGACGCACTGCCGATCCCGGTGTGGCGGCGTGATCTTGATCGCCGCCTGATCGATTGCAACCGCCGTTATGCCGAAGCCCTGGGGACCAGCCGCGAGGCGGTGCTTGCCGGCGGACATGACCTTTTCCCAGGGGGCGGCGCTGCCGGCCCGGGGGCCGCGGCGATGTCCGGGCCGCGCCGACCCAGGTTTGCCCGGCAGGAAGTGCCCGGCAGCGGCGGCGAGACGATCGGTTTTGCCCTCGACCGCGGCGAGGCGGAGGCCGCGCGCCGCGAATTGGATCGCCATCTCGCCGCCCAGGCTGCGGTGCTCGAGACCCTGTCGGCGGCAATCGCGATCTTTGGTGCGGACAAGCGGCTCAAATTCTTCAATTCCGCCTTCTCCACGTTGTGGGCGCTCGACACCGCCTGGCTGGCGACCGCACCGGGGGTCGGCGACATTCTTGAGCATCTGCATCAATCGCGCCGCTTTCCGGAATATTCCGACTTCCGCGCGTTCAAGCAGGAACGGTTCATGCTGTTCACCGAGCTGCTCGAAGTGCGGCGCGAGCTGATGCACCTCCCCGACGGACGCACTCTGCAGCTGACCATCGCCCCCTACCCGTCGGGCGGTCTGGTCTACGTCTTCGACGACGTGAGCGATCGGCTGGCGCTCGAATGCTCCTACAACACGCTGGCCCAGGTGCAGCGCGCCACCCTCGACCATCTGTTCGAGGGCATTGCGGTCTATGGCGGCGACGGCCGCCTCAAATTGCATAACCCGGCCTTTCGCTCGCTCTGGGGTCTGACCGAGGCGGATGTGAGCGGTGAGCCCCACATCGCCGATATCGTCGACAAGACCCGCGCCTTGTTGGACCCCGGTTGCAACTGGCCCGCGCTGCGTGAGGAACTGATTGCCCAGGTCACGGCGCCGGCGCTGACCAGCGGGCCGCTCTATCGCCGCGACGGCTCGCTGCTCCAGGTCGCCAGCGTGCCGCTGCCGGATGGCGAGGTATTGCTGACCTATCTCGATGTCAGCGACAGCGCCCGCGTCGAACAGGCGCTGCGCGAGCGCAACGACGCGCTCGAAACCGCCGCCCGTCTGAAGGCTGAATTTATCGCCAATGTCTCCTATGAGCTGCGCACGCCGCTCAACACGATCATCGGCTTTGCCGAAATTCTGCACCATCAATATTTCGGTTCGTTGAATTCCAGTCAGCGCGAATACAGCGCCGGCATCCTCGACAGCGGCCAGCAACTGTTGACGTTAATCAACGACATCATCGATCTGGCGTCGATTGACGCCAGCTATGTGGAACTGGAACGCAGCTCGGTCGATCTCCAGCGCCTGCTGCAGGCGATCGTCGCGCTGACCAAAGATCGCGCCGAAGCCCGCGGCCTCGATCTGAAGCTACGGTCGGCTCCCCGGCTCGGCACGATCGAGGCCGATGAGCGGCGGCTGAAACAGGCGCTGTTCAACCTGGTGTCGAACGCGATCCGGTTCACCCCGCCGGGCGGCTGCATCCGCATCGAAGCCGAGCGGCGCGAAACCGAATTGTGGTTGGCGGTCGCCGATAGCCCGCGGGCGATCGTCGCAACCGCGACCGATGCAACGC
>JAJPIH010000126.1 GCA_021324875.1 Alphaproteobacteria bacterium | reverse complement strand
TCACCGCGGGTGAACAGCGCCGAGCCGTGGGCGCGCGGCAGGATGCCAACTTCGCACGCGATCGGCCGGATCGCGCGCGGATCGCGGCCGTCGATGCGGGCCCCGCCGCCGAGGATCGCGCCGCGCACAATCTCCTTTTCGAGATCCTTGAAGATCTTGCCGGCGAGGTCGCGCTCGCCCTCCTCGGCAAACAACTCGGCGATCTGGGCCTTGGCCGCATTGAGACGGTTGCTGCGCTCCTGTTTGCCCTGCTCGCGATAGGCGGCGGCGATCAGCGGCCCGACATGCTCGCGCAGCCGCGCTTCGACCGCCTCCTTGGAGGCCGCCGGCGGCGGCAGTTCCCAGGGCTCGCGCGCGCAAGTCTCGGCCAGCTCGATGATCGCCTGAATGACCGGTTGGAACGCGCGGTGACCGAAAGTGACCGCGCCGAGCATGACCTCTTCCGGCAATTCCCGGGCTTCCGATTCGACCATCAGCACCCCTTCGGCGGTGCCGGCGACGACAAGATCGAGCTCGGACCGGGGCAATTCCGCCACGGTCGGGTTCAGCACATATTTGCCGTCGATATAGGCCACCCGCGCGGCGCCGATCGGGCCGAGAAAGGGGATGCCCGAGATCGTCAGCGCCGCCGAAGCGCCGACCATCGAGACGATATCGGGATCGTTTTCGAGATCGTGGCTCAACACCGTGCAGATGATCTGGGTTTCGTTGCGGAAGCCGGGCGCGAACAGGGGCCGCAACGGCCGATCGATCAGCCGCGAGACCAGCGTCTCATGCTCCGACGGCCGGCCTTCGCGCTTGAAAAAACCGCCGGGGATCTTGCCGGCGGCAAAGGTTTTTTCCTGGTAATTGACGGTCAGCGGGAAAAAATCCTGGCCGGGCTTGACCTCTTTCATCGCCACGGCGGTGCACAAAACCGTGGTTTCGCCATAGGTGGCCATGATCGCCCCATCGGCCTGGCGGGCGAGCTTGCCGGTTTCGAGGACGAGCTTGCGCCCGCCCCAGATCAGTTCCTTGCGATAGATTTGGAACATTCTTTAGCATTCCTTTGCAAACAGACCGCGCGCCGGTCTGGCCGCAGCCGACGCCGCAGCGTCGCGCGCGATCGCGAGGGTGGGCACGGGCGCCGGGATCCTGCCGGTCATCAAGGGTTGGGTCCGGCCGCCGCCGGCGATGCTCACCGGCGCAACCCCAGCCGCGCGATCAGCGCCTCATAGCGGCTCTGGTTGATGCGTTTGAGATAATCGAGCAATCGGCGCCGCTGACCGACCATGACCAGCAATCCGCGGCGCGAGTGAAAATCCTTTTTATGGGTTCCGAGATGCTCGGTCAGGTTGCGGATCCGTTCGCTCAGGATCGCCACCTGCACTTCGGGCGAGCCGGTGTCGGCCGGCTGTCTTGCAAATTCAGAGATGAGCGCCTGCTTGCGCTCGGCGGTGATCGACATCGATCAAAAGCCTCGTCAACAATTCATAACACGCAACGGCCGCAGGCCGCCGTCATCGACTTTGGCCAGGGCAACCAGCGCGCCGCCATGCCATGCGCTGACAACGGTGCCCGGATCAAGCCGGCCGCCGGTTTCCGACCGCGACGGGTCGCCAAACGCGACACGCTGCCCGCGGCGCAACCGTTCGGCCTCGGCACCGGCCAACGCGACCGCCGGGATGCCGCCGAGCGCCGTGTCAATCGGCAGCACGAACCCGCAGTCCTGCGCAATATGTTGCCGACCGTCAAGACATTCCAGCGGAATTGCATGCGCTTCGGTAAACGGGCCGACCGCCAGCCGGCGCAACGCCGCAACATGGCCGAAGGTGCCAAGCGCCGCAGCCAGATCGCGCGCCAAGGCGCGGATGTAGGTGCCTTTGCCGACTTCGGCCTCGAATTCGGCATGCTCGGGATCGAGAACCGCAATCAGGCGCAGGCTGAAAATTTCCACCGGCCGCGGCGACAATGTCGGCATTTGCCCGCGGCGCGCCACGGCGTAGGCGCGGCGCCCGCCGCTCTTGAGCGCGCAATAGGCCGGCGGCGTCTGGGTGAGCGTGCCGACAAAATGCGGCAGCATCGCCGCCACCGCCGCCGGTGGCGGCCGCACCGCGCTCTCGGCGATGATCTCGCCTTCGCTGTCGTCGGTGGTACGGGCGCTTCCCCAGCAAACGCAAAAGCGGTAGCGCTTGCGGGCGCTCATCGCATAGGCGATCGTCTTGGTCGCCTCGCCCAGCGCCACCGGCAACACCCCGCTCGCCAGCGGATCGAGGGTTCCGGCATGCCCGGCCTTGACGTCGCCAAAGGCGCGCCGGACGCGGCCGACCACCCGGGCCGAGCTCAGGCCTTGCGGTTTGTCGATGACAATCCAACCGCT
Source organism: Alphaproteobacteria bacterium (assembly GCA_021324875.1). Taxonomy (GTDB): domain Bacteria; phylum Pseudomonadota; class Alphaproteobacteria; order ATCC43930; family CGMCC-115725; genus AP-15. Next base: position 535 of record JAJPIH010000126.1, on the reverse strand, counting down.
CGCCCGCCGCTCACCCCTCATCGGCATCCGCCCCGCCGCCGGCCGGCGATGCGCGCAAGTCGCGCTCGACCTCGGGACGCGCCAATAAGGCGGCGATGTGCGCGGCCTGGTCGAAGGTCCGGTCCAGCTCGAACACCAGGTTCGGCGCATAGCGCAAATTGAGGTCGCGCGCCGCCAGCCCGCGCACAAACCCGGCGCTGCGGGTCAGCGCCGCGATGATTGCGGCGGCGTTGGCACCGCCGAGCGGCATGACATAGGCGGTCGCGTTGCGCAAATCGGGGCTCAAACGCACTTCGGCGACAGTGATGCTGGCCTCGCGCAAGACCGGGTCGCGGCATTGGCCGCTGCGCAACACCCGATCGAGGGCGTGCCGCAACGCCTCGGCAACCCGCTGCCGGCGCGGGTTTGCGGCACGGGCGGGCGGCGCGTGCGAGCGCTCGCGGCGCCCGGCGCCGGCCGGGTCGGTCAAGGAAGCGGATTTAGGCGGCATGCCGGAAATTCCGAGCTACAGGGTGCGGGCGACTTCCTCGATGTC
>JAJPIH010000383.1 GCA_021324875.1 Alphaproteobacteria bacterium | reverse complement strand
CTGCCGGTGCGTGATGGCGTACCGCCCCCTTCTCGAGAATGTAGACGCGCGCAGCCGCTTCGAGGGTCAGAGGCACGTTCTGCTCGACCAGCAGAACCGCGACGCGCTCGCCGCACAGCCGCGCGATGATTTCGCGGATCTGGGCCACCATACGCGGCATCAGCCCCTCGGTCGGCTCGTCGAGCAGAATGATCTTGGGTTCGAGCATCATCGCCCGCGCAATCGCCAGCATCTGCTGCTCGCCGCCCGACAAGGTCCCGCCGGCCTGGTTGCGCCGTTCGGCCAGCACCGGGAAGAACTCAAAGATCTTGTCGAGCAGTTCGCGTCTCTTCGGTTTGGTAATGCCGGGGCGGTCGAGACCGGTGCGCAGGTTTTCGCCGACCGTCAGCAGGTGAAAAATGCGCCGCTCCTCCGGGACATAGCCGATCCCACGCCGTGCCAAGCGGTGGACCGGCAGCCCGGTGACCGGCTCGCCTTCGAAACTGATCCGCCCTTGGCTCGGCTGCACCAGCCCCATGATCGTCTTGAGGGTCGTGCTCTTGCCGACGCCGTTGCGGCCGAGCAGCGCGACCACCTCGCCGCGCCCGACCCACAGCGAAACGCCCTGCAGAATATGGCTTTTGCCATAAAAGCTATGGATGCCGTCGACGTCGAGAAGCGGGCTCGCCTCCGGCTCGTTCTCACCCGCGTGCATGTCTTCAACCCGCGTTCACGTCTTCAAATAGACTTCGAGCACGCGCGGATCGCGCTGGATCTCGGCGGGCGTGCCCTCGGCCAGGATCCGGCCGTAATGCAGGACAGTGATCCGGTCGGCGAGCTCCATGACCACCTCCATGTCGTGTTCGACGATCAAGATCGTCAGCTGCCGGGCCAGGCGACGGACCAGTTCGGCCGTGTCGCGGGTCTCGGCGGCACTCATGCCCGCGGTCGGCTCGTCGAGACACAGCAGCCGCGGCTCGGTGGCCAGCGCGATCGCAATTTCGAGATTACGCTGCTCGCCATGCGACAGGTTGGCCGCCGGCTGGTCGGCCTTGGCCAGCAACCCGACCGCGGCGAGCGCCGCCTCGGCCTTGTCGATGATGTCGCGATAGCGCCGGTAATGAGTAAGCAAGCTCCAGCCGTGACGGCGCGACTGGGCGGCGATGCGCACATTTTCGAGGGTCGTGGCGTTGGGCAAAATGTTGGTGATCTGATAAGAGCGCGCGATCCCCTTTTGCGAGATGCGATCGGGGGTGAGCCCGGCGATGTCGTCGCCGTCAAACAGGATGCGCCCCGCGGTCGGCCGCAAGACCCCGGTCAGGCAGTTGAAAAAGGTGCTTTTGCCGGCGCCGTTCGGGCCGATCACTGCGCGCAATTCGCCCGCCCTGACGGCAAAATCGACATTGTCGAGGGCGGCAAGCCCGCCAAAGCGCACGCTCAGAGACCGGGTTTCAAGGAGCGGCGAGGCCGCTTCTGCCGCCGCTTTGGCGGTGCCGGGCATCTAGGCAGTGAAATGGCAGGCCGGCGGCACCACCGTCTGCTGCCAAGGGATCACGTCGCGGACGTGGTAGGTCCCGTCGCCGATCTCGTACACCAGCTCGCGCATGAACGCCTGGTGGTCTTCCTTGCGCAGCACTTTGTCGCCAGTCGGGAAATCGGGGCCCTCTTTCATTTCCAGCCCTTCGAGCGCGGCGATCAGTTTGGGCGTGTCGTCGCGGCCCTGAAAGCCGGATTTCTCGATCCCGAGCTTCAAGGCATTGACCGACTCGAAATTGGACTGGACATAGCGGTCGGGCAGCGGCCCCGAGGGGTCGATCTTTTTCAGGCGGGCGCGGGCATCGTCGAAAAAGGCATGCAGGTAGGGCGTGTCGAGCGGCTTGTCGAACACCGGAACATAGCGGTCGATGCCGACAAACCCCTCGATCTTTTTGCCCATCGCCGGCAATTGGGTCGAGGTGGCGACCGCCCCATCGCCGGCCAGCTTGTATTTTTTGGTCAAACCCAGATCGTAGCTCTGGTCGACGATGTTGATCGCGTCAGGCCCGAAGAAGATTAGGAACAGCCCGTCAAACTCGCCGCTGATCTTGGCCAGAAACGGCGTCATATCGGCAGTGCCGAGCGGGATGCCGAGGGTGCCGACCACCGCGCCGCCATTCTGCTTGATATCGGCGGCATAGGCATCGCGGGTCGACTGGCCCCAGGCGTAATCGGCGTAAGCGATGTACCAGCGCTTGCCGAGGCGGTTGACGAGGTAGGGCGCGAACGCCTTGGCCTGCGCCGGCGCAAAATCGAAATTGCGAAAAGTGTAGCGGCTGCACTTGCTCGTGGTCAGCGTCGTGTCGAGACAGACACCGATCATGATGACGATCTCGTGTTCCTCCCAGACCGGGGTGCAGGCCAGGCAAATATTCGACAAAAAGCCGCCGACATGGAAATCGATATTGTCTTCGGTGACCAGTTTCTCGGCCGCACGGCGACCGATATCGGGTTTCGACTGGTCGTCGGCGACAATCAGATCGACCGGGCGGCCGTTGATGCCGCCGGCTTTGTTGATGCGGTCGACCGCCATCTGGACGCCGACCAGGGCGGTCTTGCCGCCTGAGGCCGCGACCCCGGTCAGGGGCTGGGTGCAGCCGAGCTTGTAGGGTTTGGCCGCGCCGAACGCCGCCCGCCACGGCGACGGCATCAGCATTGTCGCCACCCCGCCGACCGCACCCCAGCCGAGGACGCTGCGGCGCGTGAGCGCGGCGCGTTGCGTGTTTTGATCGGTCTTGCTCATCGCCGGTCTTCCCTGTTCCCAGCAAGATTTGTGCCCGCCGCACGCGCCGAGGCGAGTGCCCGGCCGACGGCGATGAGCCGCCGAAATGGCCGCAATTGGGACCAGTGTCAAGGCCGGCTGGGGGGTTTGCAGCACTCGCCTTCCCCGGCGGAGAAAGCTATGGTCCGGCCGCAACGTCGCGGGAGGAGACGTCATGACAAGCGTGGTTGCCCATCTTTTGCGCGCCGCCGTGCTGGTGGCTGCACTCTCCGTCATCGCGCCGCCGGCGCCGGCGGCCGAGCCGTTCAAGCTGACTTCGCCGGCCTATGCCGACAACGCCGTGCTCGCCAGCAAAAACGCCGGCGACAACAAGGCCAACCCCAACTGTGTGGGCCAAAATGTATCGCCGCCGCTCGCCTGGTCGAATCCGCCGGCCGGAACCAAGAGCTATGCGCTGGTCATGGTCGATCCCGAAGGCCGCGGCGGTTTGGGCGTGGTCCATATGGTAATCTACGGCATTCCGGCCACGGTGACCGGCTTTGCCGAGGGCGCGCTCAGCAAACCCTCCGACGAATTTGTCGGGGGCAAAAGCACGATGGGCAAGCCGACCTATTTCGGTCCGTGTACGCCGGTCGGCGATTATCACCACTACACCTTGACGCTGATCGCGACCGATCTTGATCCCAAGGCGCTACAGCCGGGCCTGACCCGCGATGAGCTGTTCGCGGCGCTCAAAGGCCACACCAAGGGGGCGGCGGGGCTGATCTTGCGCTTCACTCACCCGGCGAGCTGACCGCGCCCTTGTTGCCGGCGACCCAAGCGCCTTCACAAGTCGCCGGCCCCCGTGTAGGTTGACCGGCTGTTCTCCAGCCTGATCGGGTCTTTCGATGCCGTTTCTCGCCGACCGTCTTGCTCGCGTCAAACCCTCGCCGACCATGGCGATGACCGCTCTTGCGACCGAATTGAAGGCGGCCGGGCGCGACATCGTCAGCCTGTCGGTCGGCGAGCCCGATTTCGACACCCCGCCCAATATTCAGGAGGCGGCGATCGCGGCGATGCGGCGCGGCGAGACCCGCTATACGACCTTTGACGGCACGATCGAGCTGAAGCGCGCCGCGGCGGCGAAGTTTAAGCGGGAAAACGGGCTTGATTACGATCCCGCCTCGCAGATCACGATCAGCGCCGGGGGCAAGCAGGTGCTGTACAACGCCATGGTCGCGACCATCAACCCGGGCGACGAGGTTGTCATCCCGGCGCCGTTCTGGGTGTCTTACCCGGAAATGGTGCTGTTGTGCGACGGCACCCCGGTGCCGGTCCCGTGCCCGCAAAACAACGGCTTCAAACTTCGGCCGGACGATCTCGACGCCGCTATCACGCCCAAGACCAAATGGCTCATTCTGAACTCGCCGTCAAACCCGACCGGGGCCGCCTATACCGAGGCCGAACTCAAGGCGGTGGCCGAGGTATTGCTGCGCCACCCGCAGGTCTGGGTGATGACCGACGACATGTACGAGCATTTGATTTACGACGATTTCCAATACCGTACGATCGCTCAGGTCGAACCGCGGCTTTACGAGCGGACACTGACCGTCAATGGCGTCTCCAAGGCCTATTGCATGACCGGCTGGCGCATCGGCTATGGCGGCGGCCCCAAACACCTGATCAAGGCGATGGGGGCGATCCAGTCGAATTCGACCGCCAATCCGTGCTCGATAAGCCAGGCCGCAGCGGTCGAAGCGCTGACCGGGCCGCAGGATTTCATCCCGGTCCATAACCGCAAATTCCAGGAGCGGCGCGACCTCGTGGTCGATCTGCTGAACCGCATTCCCGGGCTGTTCTGCCCGCGGCCGGAGGGGGCGTTTTATGTCTATCCGTCCTGTGCCGGGGTGATCGGCAAGCGCACGCCCAAAGGCGAGACGATCAACAACGACGAAGATTTCGTGCGCTACCTGCTCGAAGCCGAAGGGGTCGCGGTCGTGCATGGCGAGGCGTTTGGCTTGGCGCCGCATTTCCGCATCTCGTATGCGACCTCGAGCGAGGTGCTCACAGACGCCTGCGCCCGCATCGAGCGCGCTTGTCGCGCGCTGGCGTAAGCCGCCGGCGCCGGGGAGAGCATCGGCGGCTTGCGCGGGCCGGCCCGGGCGGAGACTACTCCGCCGGCGTTGGTACCGCTCGCTGCGAGTGGCCGGACCGGCCGCCCGGCGTGACTGGGGAATGCACAGTGGGGTGAGCCTCTAGGCCCTGCGAGAACCAGCCGGGTCGCGGATGCTGGCCGGAAGCCGGCCCGAGATTTCGATTGCGTTACACCCGTCTGCCCGCCAGATTGACGGCCGAGACCGGCGCCGTCGCGGCTTTGTTTCGACGCCGCGGGCGCGCAACAAGACGAGGTTGGAGGCGCCCCCATGGCCAGTACGTCGGCACCCGCGGCCCCGCGCTGCGCCGCGTTGATCGGCCCTTATCTCTCGGGCAAGACGAGCCTCTTGGAGGCGCTGTTGTTCGCGGCGGGAACCACGACCCGTCACGGCAGCGTGCGCGACGGCAATTCGGTGGGCGACGCCTCGCCCGAGGCGCGCGCCCGCCAGATGTCAACCGAGCTCAATGTCGCCGCCACCGCGTTTCTCGGCGATCCATGGACGATCCTCGATTGCCCCGGTTCGGTTGAGCTCGCCTATGAGGCGCAGTCGGCGATGCTTGCCGCCGACGTCGTGGTTGTCGTCGTCGAGCCCGAGGTCGAGCGCGCGCTGACGATCAGTCCGCTGCTGCGCTTTCTCGACCAGCACCAAATTCCGCACATGATCTTTATCAACAAAATGGATGTTTTGAACGTCCGGGTGCGGGACGTGCTGGCGGCGTTGCAGTCGGTCTCGCAGCGGCCGCTGGTGTTGCGCCAGGTGCCCTTGCGCGGCGGCGAAGGCGAGATCACCGGTTATGTCGACCTGGTCAGCGAGCGCGCCTATCGCTATCGCCCGGGTCAGCCTTCCGACTTGATCCCGTTGCCCGACGGGTTCTGGGACGAGGAGCGGGAAACTCGCACCGGGCTGATCGAAAAACTCGCCGATTTCGACGATGCCCTGCTTGAAAAGCTGCTTGAAGAAGTCGAGCCGTCGAAAGAGGAAATCTACCAGCATCTGACCCGCACATTGCACGCGGCGCAATTGGTGCCGGTGTTCCTCGGCTCGGCCACCGCCGATTACGGCATCCGCCGGCTGTGGAAGGCGCTGCGCCATGAGACCCCGCAGCCGCAGGACACCGCGGCCCGGCTCGGGATTGCCGCCGAGGGCGAACCGCTGGCCCAGGTGATCAAAACCTATCACCTGCCGCATACCGGCAAATTGACCTTGGCGCGGGTGTGGCGCGGCGTGATCCCTGAAGGCATGGTGCTGAACGGCACGCGGGTCGCCGGTCTGCTCCGGGTCACCGGCGCGCAGCACGAAAAGCTCGCCGCGGCGAAGATGGGCGAGGTGGTCGGCATGACCCGGATGGAGGGGATCTCGACCGGCGATGTTCTGACCCCGTCGGGCAAGGCCGAGCCGCTGCCGCGGCCG